>CBESOB010000008.1:0-30432 GCA_965530995.1 uncultured Flavobacteriaceae bacterium | reverse complement strand
TAATTTAAATTCATTTCATTTCATTTGAATTTAACAGTTATCTTGCACTATTTGCTATTGTAACTTTAAAAAAATTTACTTTCGAAATTCTAAGTATACTATATCTTAATGGAATTAAATAAATACAGTAAAACGGTCACTCAAGACCCAACGCAACCCGCTGCTCAAGCCATGTTGCACGCCATAGGATTGACAAAGGAAGATTTCTATAAACCGATTGTCGGTATAGCGAGTACAGGTTATGAGGGGAATCCTTGTAATATGCACTTGAATGACTTGGCGAAGTTGGTAAAAAAAGGCACCAAGAATGAAGATATAATCGGTTTGATTTTCAATACGATTGGCGTGAGTGATGGGATTTCTATGGGTACTCCAGGAATGCGTTATTCATTACCATCTCGTGATATCATTGCAGATTCGATGGAAACGGTTGTGCAGGCCATGAGTTATGATGGACTGATAACTGTCGTTGGTTGCGACAAGAACATGCCGGGAGCATTGATGGCAATGATTAGATTGAATCGTCCGAGTATATTAGTATATGGTGGCACGATTGATTCGGGCTGTCATAACGGAAAGAAACTAGATGTTGTTTCGGCGTTTGAGGCATGGGGTAGCAAAGTTGCGGGCACCATGACGGAAACCGAATATCAGAATATTGTCGAAAAAGCATGTCCAGGTGCTGGAGCATGTGGAGGCATGTATACTGCAAATACCATGGCTTCAGCTATTGAAGCCTTAGGAATGACCTTGCCTTTCAATTCTTCTAACCCAGCGTTAAGTGAAGAAAAGAAGAAAGAATCAGTAAAAGCTGGAGAAGCCTTGCGTCTGCTTCTTGAAAAGGATATTAAACCTTCCGATATCATTACTAGAAAATCCTTGGAGAATGCTATTCGATTAGTCACTATTTTGGGAGGTTCTACGAATGCGGTACTTCATTTTTTAGCAATTGCAAGAGCAGCACAGATTGATTTCACCTTAAAGGATTTTCAAAAAATAAGTGACAATACACCATTTTTGGCCGACTTAAAGCCAAGTGGAAAATATTTAATGGAAGATGTTCACACCGTGGGAGGAATTCCAGCAGTGTTAAAATATCTTTTGAAAAAAGGATTCCTACATGGAGATTGTTTAACCGTCACAGGAAAAACATTGGCAGAAAATCTATTGGATGTTGAAGACTTGTTAGAAGGTCAAGATGTTATAAAACCAATTGAAGAACCTATCAAGATCTCTGGACATTTAAGAATGTTATACGGCAATTTAGCCGAGGAAGGAAGTGTAGCGAAGATTACAGGAAAAGAAGGCTTGAAATTCTCTGGCAAGGCAAAAGTCTTTGAGGGTGAATATGCTGCAAATGATGGTATTCGCGATGGAAAAGTAGAAAAAGGTGATGTCATTGTTATTCGTTATGAAGGCCCAAAAGGGGGGCCGGGCATGCCTGAAATGTTGAAGCCTACTGCAGCCATCATGGGAGCAGGACTAGGAAAAGATGTGGCTCTTATTACTGATGGTCGCTTTTCTGGTGGTACCCATGGATTTGTGGTTGGTCATATCACTCCAGAAGCACAAGAAGGTGGAGCCATAGCATTGATCCAGGATGGCGATATCATTACGATCGACGCTGAAACCAATTCGATAAACGTGGAAGTTACAGATAAGGAATTGCAAGAACGAAAGAAAGATTGGAAAGCACCCGAATTAAAATTTGAACGCGGTGTTTTATATAAATATGCAAAAACAGTATCGTCAGCATCAAAAGGATGTGTTACTGATGAATTTTAAACAAAGGAATTAAAGTTATAATGTGACCCTGAACGCAGTCGAAGGGTCTCAAATAAATAGAGATGAAAGACCCTCAAACAATAGAAAAAAAGAAAATAACAAAAATCACCGAACGCATAAGCGGTAGCGAAGCCATTATCAAGTGCTTGCTTGCCGAAGGTGTTGATATATTATATGGTTACCCTGGTGGAGCGATCATGCCGGTTTATGATGAACTTTATAAATATCAAGATAAAATTCATCATGTGCTAACGCGTCATGAACAAGGTGCGACCCATGCGGCTCAGGGTTATGCACGTATTTCGGGCAGAGTAGGAGTTGCTATGGCAACATCGGGTCCAGGTGCTACCAATTTAATAACCGGTATTGCCGATGCTCAAATAGATTCTACTCCCATGGTTTGTATAACGGGCCAAGTAGCATCGCATTTATTGGGTAGTGATGCGTTTCAAGAAACTGATATTGTTGGTATTTCAACACCTGTGACAAAATGGAATCATCAAATAACAAAAGCCTCGGAGATTCCAGAGGTTATTGCTAAGGCCTTCTATATCGCTAAAAGCGGACGCCCAGGACCTGTTTTAGTAGATATCACAAAGGACGCACAGTTTGAAGAATTCGATTTTAAATATGAAAAGTGTACAGGCGTTAGGAGTTATAAACCTATTCCGGAAACGGATAAAGAGTCAGTTAAAGCAGCTGCAGAGCTGATCAACAATGCGAAGAATCCAATGATAGTTTGGGGACAAGGTATTATTCTTAGCGAAGCTGAAAAAGAACTAACTGAAGTTATTGAAAAAACAGGAATACCTGCCGCATGGACTATACTTGGAGCCTCGGCTATCCCAACATCGCACCCATTAAATATAGGAATGGTGGGCATGCATGGAAATTATGCACCTAATATTTTAACTAATGAATGTGATGTGCTCATTGCCATCGGGATGCGCTTTGACGATCGTGTCACAGGACCCCTGAACACCTATGCTAAACAGGCCAAAGTCATCCATTTTGAGATTGATCCTGCTGAAGTAGACAAGAACGTAAAAACAGATGTGGCTGTTCTAGGAGATGCGAAGGCGAGTTTAAAAGAGCTTTTACCATTATTAAAAGCAACCTCGCATCCAGAATGGTTACAACGATTCAAGGATCTCTATAAGATCGAGTATGAAAAAGTCATCAAGAATGATATTCATCCAACCAAGGAAAGATTGACCATGGGTGAGGTGATAAATGAAATTAATAAGCAATCTAAAGGTGAAGCGGCCATAGTAAGTGATGTTGGTCAACACCAAATGATCGCTTGTCGTTATGCTAAATTCAATAAGACGAAAAGTAATATTACTTCTGGAGGATTAGGCACTATGGGATTTGCGCTACCAGCGGCTATCGGGGCAAAAATGGCAGCTCCAGAACGTGAAGTCGTCGCTATAATTGGTGACGGAGGTTATCAAATGACCATTCAGGAGTTAGGCACCATTTTTCAACAGAAAGTTCCTGTAAAAATTGTGGTTCTTAATAATGAGTTCTTAGGTATGGTGCGCCAATGGCAACAGTTGTTTTTCGATAAACGCTACGCCTCAACGGAAATGACAAACCCAGATTTTGTCGCGATTGCAAAGGGGTACTACATTGATGCTAAAAAAGTAACGAAGCGAGAAGAATTAGGAGATTCGGTGGCTGAAATGATGGCAAGTGAAGGCCCTTATTTCTTGGAAGTCTGTGTTGAAAAAGAAGGTAATGTATTTCCGATGATACCATCAGGAGCATCAGTTTCAGATATTAGATTAGAGTAAGCGTCAGTTCGAGTGAATTTCAAAATGAGTAAAACGAATCTTGAAATTAGTATCGAGAACAAGTGAAGTTACTTCTCGATAAAATCACTCGAAGTGACAGATAAAAGAAAAAAAGAAATGGAAGAAAAACAATTATATACGATATCAATTTATACTGAAAATAATATAGGGTTGCTCAATCGGTTGTCAGCAATCTTTCAGAGACGACACATCAATGTTGAAAGTCTAAACACCTCTGCTTCCGAAATAGAAGGTGTGTCAAGATTTACGATCGTTGTGAAAATGACAGAAAAAAACATTAAGAAAATTATCGGACAGATAGAGAAACAAGTTGAGGTGATCAAGGCCTATTTTCATAAAGATGAAGATACCATTTATCAAGAATCCTGCTTGTTCAAGATCAAGTCTGATCTGTTGTTTGAAGAACGTGACATTCAGAATATCATTAAAGAGAGTAATGCAAGAATCGTGACAGTAAACAAAGAATTCTTTGTTCTTGAAAAATCAGGGAGAAGAGCTGAGATCGAATTGTTGCATAGAGAATTAAGTGCTTTCGGAATTATGCAATTTGTTAGATCAGGTCGCATAGCTGTTACTAAAGAACCAATGGAAATATCAAAAATGCTAACCGCATTCAATGCTAATTGAGATTAAAAATGGAATACAACGAATTATGTGTTCTATTATAAAGGTTAATTAGCATAACAAATTAAAAAAAGGAAAAAATGGCAAATTATTTTAACACGTTACCGTTAAGAGTACAACTAGAGCAATTAGGAAAATGTAGATTCATGGATGCCTCAGAATTTGAAGATGGCGTCAATGCTTTAAAAGGAAAGAAAATCGTGATTGTAGGTTGCGGTGCTCAAGGATTGAATCAAGGATTGAATATGAGAGATTCAGGATTGGATATCTCATATGCATTAAGACAGCAAGCAATTGACCAACAGCGGGCGTCATACAAAAATGCAACCTCCAATGATTTTACTGTAGGTACATATGAAGAGCTGATACCAACGGCTGACCTGGTATTGAATTTAACACCAGATAAACAGCATACGTCTGTAGTTAATGCCGTCATGCCTTTAATGAAACAAGGAGGGACATTGAGTTACTCTCATGGTTTTAATATTGTAGAAGAAGGAACACAGATCCGTAAGGATATTACAGTTATTATGGTGGCGCCTAAGTGCCCAGGTACAGAAGTTCGTGAAGAGTATAAGAGAGGTTTTGGTGTGCCAACATTAATTGCGGTGCACCCTGAAAACGACCCGGAAAATAAAGGTTGGCAACAAGCTAAAGCCTATGCTGCGGCAACGGGTGGACATCGTGCAGGTGTTTTGCAGTCATCGTTTATCGCTGAAGTAAAAAGTGATCTGATGGGTGAGCAAACCATTTTATGCGGATTGTTACAAACTGGTGCCATTCTGTCTTTCGACAAAATGGTAGAGAAAGGTATTGAGCCTAGTTATGCTGCTAAATTGATTCAGTATGGTTGGGAAACTATTACCGAAGCCTTAAAGCAGGGTGGTATTACCAACATGATGGATAGACTATCTAATCCAGCAAAGATCAAAGCGTTTGAATTGTCTGAAGAATTAAAAGAGATCATGAGACCATTGTTCGAGAAACACATGGATGATATTATTTCTGGACATTTTTCAACAACCATGATGGAAGATTGGGCGAATGACGATAAGAATCTCTTAGGATGGAGAGCAGCAACGGGAGAAACAGCTTTTGAAAAAACAACCTTAACGACCGATCATATTTCTGAACAAGAATATTTTGATCACGGTGTATTATTAGTGGCGTTTGTAAAATCAGGCGTAGAATTAGCGTTTGAAACTATGGTGAGCGCAGGGATCATAGAAGATTCTGCTTACTATGAATCGTTACATGAATTACCGTTGATCGCCAATACCATTGCAAGAAAGAAATTATTTGAAATGAACAGAGTGATCTCTGATACTGCAGAATACGGATGTTACCTATTTGATCATGCTTGTAAGCCTTTATTGGTAGATTTTATGAAAACAGTTGACACGTCCATAATTGGAAAATCGTTTTCTAAATCGAATGCTGTTGATAATGTGGATTTAATTGCAGTGAATGATGCCATCAGGAATCATCATATTGAAGCAGTAGGGAAACGTTTAAGGGGTGCTATGACGGCTATGAAAACCATTAAATCAGATGTTAGTGTAAAGGCTTCAGCTTTAGTGTAATTAAAAATGAGATTCCTGCTTTCGTAGGAAATAAAGATGGATACGAAAACAACATATTTTCCAAAGTTACGACATATAAGAGAGGCGTCCGAAATATTAAAAGGCGTCGCAGTTGTTACACCGTTGATGCAAAGTTTTACCTATTCAAAAATGTATAATAGTAATGTTTTGTTGAAGCGAGAAGACCTACAACAAGTGCGGTCCTATAAAATTCGAGGGGCTTATAATGAGATCAATTCGTTAAGTCGCGAGCAGCGTAAAAACGGCATTGTATGTGCAAGTGCTGGCAATCACGCCCAAGGCGTAGCTTTTGCCTGCGCAAAATTGAAGATAAAAGGCGCGATTTTCATGCCCGCTCCAACTCCCAAACAGAAGCTGGAACAAGTCAAGATGTTTGGTGAAGATCAAGTTGAGATCATCCTGACTGGCGATACGTTTGACGATGCTTACAAAGCTGCAATGACTGAGTGCGAAGCGACTGGAAGAACATTTGTACATCCATTCGATTCAGAAAAAATCATAGAAGGTCAAGCAACAGTTGGACTCGAGATCATTGAGCAAGCCCAAGAGCTAATAGATTATGTGTTCGTTCCAATAGGCGGTGGCGGATTGGCTGCTGGCTTAAGCTCGGTGTTTCAAGTATTATCTCCAAGAACAAAAATTATTGGGGTCGAACCTGAAGGAGCACCAGCGATGAAAATATCAATTGAAGAGAATTCCAATGTCACTTTAGAGCATATCGATAAGTTTATCGATGGTGCAGCGGTAAAAAGAGTAGGAGATCGTAATTTCATGATCTGTAAAGAACTTTTGCATGACGTGATAACAGTTTCGGAGGGAAGAGTCTGCCAGACAATTTTAGACTTGTATAATCGCGATGCGATTGTTGTAGAGCCAGCAGGCGCAATGACATTGGCAGCATTAGATCAGTATGCCGAAGAAATAAAAGGCAAAAACATAGTTTGTATAGTCAGTGGTAGTAATAACGATATTACAAGAACTGCCGAGATCAAAGAACGCGCAATGTTGTACAATGGGTTAAAACATTATTTCATCATTAGGTTCCCGCAACGCGCAGGGGCTCTTCGAGACTTCTTGGATACGATTTTAGGACCAACAGACGATATTACGCATTTTCAATATTCTAAAACGACAAGTCGTGAAGATGGACCAGCCGTAGTCGGAATAGAGATAGAGAAAAAAGAACATTTAGAGTCATTGATAGAACGTATGAAAGCGGGTGATTTCTTTGGAGAATATCTCAATGACAAACCTGACCTGTTCGAGTTTTTAACCTAATTTTGTATACGCTAAAGCTTAACTAATAAATCAAAATCAAAGGTGTGAAAGTATTGAAGTTCGGAGGTACCTCCGTAGCAAATGCAGAGAATATTTCCAAGGTCATTGAGATCCTCAATTCAGAATCCAAAAAACAGAAAATAGCAGTTGTTGTGTCTGCCCTTGGTGGAACCACAGACACCTTGATTGAAGCAGGAATGCTTGCGACCGAAGGAGATGAGCGCTATCTAGAAGTTTGTGAACACATTCGCGTTCGACATCAAGAGGCGGTGAAATCACTGATTAAAGGGGCTAATCAAAAAACAGTATTAGCTGAAGTCGATGCTAAGGTCGATAGGTTACATCAAATCCTTAAAGGTATTTTCCTGATCAATGAGTTTTCAGATAAAACACGAGACAAGATATTGAGTTTTGGCGAACGCTTGTCGTCTTATATCATTTCGGAAGTGGCAAAAAGCAAGATCAAAAGTGTATCCTTGAAGGATAGCCGAGAGCTGATCGTTACAGATTCAGCCTTCACACAAGCCAATGTAAAATCAAGAACGACCAATAAGAATATCTCTGATTTTTTCAAGACCCACAAGAGTCGTGTAACTATTCTACCCGGTTTTGTGTCTAGAAACGAAGACGGAGTAACTACAACACTAGGGCGTGGCGGTTCGGATTATACTGCGGCATTATTGGCCGCGGCCCTTGATACTTCAATATTAGAAATATGGACGGACGTTAGTGGCATGTTCACTGCTAATCCAAGATTGGTGAGTACCGCCTTTCCAATAGACCAGATCTCGTATCAGGAAGCCATGGAATTATCACATTTTGGTGCTAAAGTATTGTATCCACCAACGGTTCAGCCTGCACTACGAAAGAATATTTCAATCGTCATCAAGAATACCTTTGAGCCGAAACACAAAGGCACTTTGATCACTAAAAAAGCACAAAGTAGTAACGGCCCTGTTAAAGGCATAAGTCATGTGCAGGATATTGCCCTTCTAACTTTGGAGGGAAATGGTATGGTCGGTATTCCTGGGTTTTCAAAACGACTTTTTGATGCCTTGTCTCGCGAGAAAGTGAATGTGGTGATGATCACCCAAGCATCTTCAGAGCATTCCATTTGCGTTGGTACACATAGCAAGGATGCAAGTGCTGCTAAAAAAAGTGTAGATGAAGAATTCGCCTATGAAATTTCGCTTAAAAAAATAAAACCACTAATAGTCGAAGACGATTTAGCGATTATCGCAGTTGTTGGTGATAGTATGAAAAGCCACCAGGGTGTGAGTGGCAGAATGTTCAGGGCCTTAGGAAAAGATAATGTGAATGTCAGGGCCATAGCTCAAGGCGCTTCTGAGAGGAATATATCGGCAGTGGTCGCTCATAAAGACATCAAGAAAGCATTGAATGCCTTGCATTATCGTTTTTTCGAAAAACAAGTGAAAACACTCAATTTGTTTCTTGTAGGTGTTGGAAATGTAGGTGGTATTTTAATCGAACAAATTAGGCAACAGCGAGAACATCTCGAAGAACACTTGTTGTTGAATATCAAGATCGTGGGTATTAGCAATTCGAAGAAAATGATTTTCGACGAAGAAGGTATCGATTTGAAAACATGGAAAGAATCAATAAAAAAAGGAACGCCTCGTACGCATGATAAATTCTTCGCCGAGGTCAAGGAATTCAATTTAAGCAATAGTATCTTCATAGATGTGACGGCTAATGAAGAGGTTGCCAATGTCTATGCAGATTACCTTAAGGAAAGTATTTCTGTGGTAGCATGTAACAAAATTGCATGTTCTTCAAATTACACGAAGTATCAAGAACTAAAGTCCTTATCAAGAAAGTACAATGCGTCATTTCTGTTCGAAACTAATGTTGGTGCTGGACTTCCAGTGATAAGTACTTTGAATAATCTGGTGAATTCTGGTGATGAGGTCAATTCCATTCAAGCGGTGTTGTCTGGAAGCTTGAATTTTATTTTCAATAATTTCAATGAGACCTCTAGTTTTCATGATGTGGTCAAGCAAGCACAAGCTGAAGGCTATACCGAGCCAGATCCACGAATAGATCTAAGTGGTGTGGATGTGGCAAGAAAGATCTTGATACTTGCCCGCGAAAGTGGATTCAAACTAAATTTGGAAGACATCAAGAATGATTCCTTCTTACCGAAAGATAGCTTAAAGTCAAAAACCATAGCTGATTTTTATAAGACCTTAAAATCCAATGCAGCGCATTTCGAGGCATTATATGCCAAAGCAGAAAAGAAAAATTGTCAATTAAAATATGTTGCCGAATTCAATAACGGAAAGGCGAAAGTAGGATTGAAAGAAGTCGATAAGGATCATCCATTCTACAATTTGCAAGGAAAGGATAATATTGTATTGTTCTATACATCGCGATACCCTGAGCAGCCATTGATCATCAAGGGTGCGGGCGCGGGTGCTGAGGTCACCGCATCAGGGTTGTTCGCCGATATCATTACCTTAGGGAAAAACTAATTCGGATGAAAGAAATCACCATTTTTTCACCAGCAACTGTAGCCAATGTCTCTTGTGGATTTGACGCTATGGGATTTGCTTTAGAATCACTTGGCGATGAGATGATCTTCAAGAAGACCGAGAGTAAAGAAGTGGTTATTTCTAAAATTGAAGGGGCGAATTTACCTTTTGAATCAGATAAGAATGTAGCAGGCGTCGTGGCCCAGAATATGTTGACTGATTGTCGAGTTGATTTCGGATTGGACATTCAGATCTTCAAGAATTTTAAGCCCGGTAGCGGATTAGGAAGTAGTGCTGCCAGTGCCTCAGGAACCGCTTTTGCGGTTAACGAATTGCTTGGTAAAACCTATTCAGATCTAGAACTCACCAAGTTTGCCATGCAAGGCGAAGTGATTGCCTGTGGTTCGCCGATTGCTGATAACGTATCTGCTGCGATTTACGGCGGATTTGTATTGATCAGGAATTACGATCCATTGGATATCGTGTCTATTCCAACACCAAAAGAATTGGTTGCCACCGTTATTCATCCGCAGATAGAAATAAAAACAGAAGACGCCCGTAAAGTGATGCCGTCGGAGATCCCATTAAAGACTGCCATTTCACAATGGGCGAATGTGGGTGGATTGATCAGCGGATTGCATTCAGGTGACTTTGATTTGATTGGGAGATCTTTGGTCGATCATGTGGCAGAACCAGTTAGGAAAGAGTTGATTCCTCATTTTGACGAAGTAAAAATTGCGAGTATGAATGCTGGTGCATTGGGTGCCGGAATATCAGGTTCAGGACCATCGATATTCGCATTAAGCGAAGGGATGGAAACCGCGAATAAAGTAAAAGAAGCCATGACCGAGGTTTATAAAGATTCAGGTATAGATTATAGCATCTATGTCTCACGAATCAGTAAAAATGGAGCAAGAATAAAATGACGTATTACGATGGCGTCAGTTCGAGTGATATAATAATGAAAGTATAGTATTATAACAACGTCAGTTCGAGTGATTCCGATGTGTCGGAATCGTATCGAGAACAAGCAGAACAATAACTCTTATTCTCGATACAAATTATACTCATTGAAATCGTATAATTCACTCGAATTGACGAGTGACATTATGATAAACGTAAAATATGACAAGAACGTCAGTTCGAGGGATATAATGATGAAAGCATAATATGATAACAACGTCAGTTCGAGTGATTCCGATATGTCGGAATCGTATCGAGAACAAGTGAAATCGAATTTCTCATTCTCGATACAAATTATGCTCGTTGCAATCACATAATTCACTCGAATTGACGAATTTCTTTAAGCAGTGCAATTATAAAATAACGCGTCAGTTCGAGTGATTCCGATGTGTCGGAATCGTATCGAGAACTCAAAGAACCGAAATTGACGAGTGACATGATAGATATAAGATAAATGAGGTATTACAGTTTAAATAGACAGGCACCAGACGTGTCGTTTCAAGAAGCAGTGGTAAAAGGATTAGCTCCGGATAGGGGCTTGTATTTTCCTAAAGAGATCAAACCATTACCAGCGAGTTTTTTTGAGAACATCGAAAACCTGGATAATGCGACTATCGCTTATGAAGCGATCAAGCAATTCGTAGGCAATGAGATTCCAGAGCAAGACTTAAAAGAAATTGTTGCTGAAGTCCTTAGTTTTGATTTCCCTGTTAATCAGGTAGAAGATAACATCTCGGTGTTGGAGCTGTATCATGGTCCAACGATGGCCTTCAAGGATGTCGGTGCAAGATTCATGGCAAGATGCCTTGGCTATTTTAACAAAGACAAGGCCACGAAAGAACATGTGACTGTATTAGTAGCAACCTCAGGTGATACAGGCGGCGCTGTAGCAAGTGGATTCTTGGGTGTGGAAGGTGTAGATGTAGTGATCTTATACCCAAGTGGGAAAGTAAGCGATATTCAAGAAAAACAACTAACTACTTTAGGTCAGAATATTGTGGCCTTGGAAGTGGATGGTACCTTTGACGATTGCCAAACCATGGTAAAAACGGCTTTTCTGGATGATGATTATAAAGATAAACGCAGCTTGACTTCTGCTAATTCTATTAACATTGCGAGATGGTTACCGCAGATGTTCTATTTTTTCTTTGCGTATAAAGCCTTGAAATCGAAGAACAAGAAACTAGTGTTTTCTGTGCCAAGTGGAAACTACGGAAATATTTGTGCCGGGATGATGGCTCAAAAATTAGGTTTGCCAGTGCATCATTTTGTCACAGGAACCAACGCTAATAATATCGTACCGAACTATCTGGAGACAGGAAATTATGATGCAAAACCATCTGTGCAGACCATATCCAATGCGATGGATGTTGGCGCACCGAGTAATTTTGTGCGTATCCAGGAACTACATGATAATGATATCTCAAAATTAAGGAAGAATCTTTCAGGCTATAGTTATTCGGATGAAGAAACGACCGCAGCTTTACATCAACTTTACGATTCTGTGAACTATATAGCAGACCCACATGGCGCTATTGGTTACCTTGCTTTAAAGGCGTATCTTCAAAATGAAACGGATGTACACGGCGTATTTTTGGAAACAGCACATCCTATAAAGTTTTTGCCAGTGATGCCGAAGTCCATTGCTGATAACATACCAATGCCGCCTCAAATAGAAGCGATATTACATAAACAGAAAAAGAGCATAGAAATTTCTAATTACGAGCAGTTAAAAAACTACTTACTCTCTTAAAACCAATCACGATGAGTCAACTACAAACAGATATTCCAAAGGCATTTCAAATCGAAAACACTTTGGAACAGGAACACTATTTAGTCAATGGCCAATTGATACAATGGAATGGCGCCAAAGCCGATGTGTATTCGCCGATTCGTACCGAAGACGCAAGTGGCAATCTAGGACCAACACGTTTAGGGTCTACACCAGACCTGTCAGAACCAGAAGCCTTGGCAGCACTTGATGCCGCCTGTGAAGCATATGATAAAGGGCAAGGTGCATGGCCAACCATGAAAGTAGCTGACCGTATTGCTTGTATGGAAACCTTTGTAGGAAAGATGATCACCAAACGCGATGAAGTCGTAAAATTACTGATGTGGGAAATCTGTAAGACCTTTCCAGATGCCCAAAAGGAATTCGACAGAACGATTGAATATATTGACGATACCATTGAAGACTATAAGCAAATGGACCGCGATAGCGCTAAGTTTGAAAAACACTCGGGGATTCATGCGCATATCCGTCGTGGACCTTTAGGGGTTGTGCTCTGTTTAGGACCTTATAACTATCCGTTGAATGAAACATTCTGTTTGTTGATTCCAGCTTTGATCATGGGGAATACCACCATTTTCAAGCCTGCAAAATTTGGCGTATTACTTATTGCACCATTGATGGAAGCCTTCCAAGAAAGCTTCCCGAAAGGGGTGGTTAATATCTTGTTCGGTCGCGGGCGGGCTGTTGCATCACCGATCATGAAAACAGGAAAAATAGATGTCTTGGCACTCATTGGGCATAGCTCATCTGCCAATGCTTTGCAAGCTTTGCATCCTAAGCAAAACCGATTACGAATGGTGTATGGTCTGGAAGCCAAGAACCCAGCCATCGTATTGCCAGATGCCGATCTAGATCTCACGATTGACGAATGCTTGGCGGGTACTTTGTCCTTTAACGGACAACGCTGCACGGCCTTGAAAATAGTGTATGTGCATGAGAGTATTGTAGATGAATTCAATACACGTTTTGCCAAACGTGTGGATGCCTTGAAGTTTGGTTTACCATGGGAAGATGGTGTAAAACTAACCCCACTGCCAGATCCAAACAAACCAGAATACATCAAAGATCTGATCGATGACGCAAAATCAAAAGGCGCGAAGGTCTTGAACGACAAAGGAGGCGAGGTCACAGATAATTTCTGCTTCCCAGCAGTATTGTATCCTGTGAGCAAAGACATGAAAGTCTATGACGAAGAACAATTTGGGCCAGTGACACCAATCATGTCATTTACAGATATTGAACAGCCTATGGATGATATTGCTGATTCTAATTACGGACAGCAAGTAAGTTTGTTTGGTAAAGATGTGAATACCTTGGCACCACTTATTGATACCTTGGTAAACTTAGTATGTCGTGTGAACTTGAATAGCTCTTGCCAGCGTGGTCCAGATGTATACCCATTTACGGGACGTAAAGATTCTGCGGTAAGTACCTTGAGTGTACATGACGCCTTACGTTCGTTCTCAATTCGTACGTTCTTAGCATCCAAGGACAATGATTATAACAATGCCATTATTGAGGAATTACTGGATAAAAAGAAATCGAATTTTGTGAGTACGGATTATCTTTTGTAATCGAACATTTATATATTTTATGTATATTTGCACGTAAGCATAGTTTTTGTACGACACATAGGCATAGTTATTGAATAACACGGTAACATAGTTTTAAATAAGCGCGTAAGCATAGTTTTTGTACAGCTAGCATGCAATTCGTAATTATTTAAACCTATTAACCAGATTTGAAATGGCATCACCAAGCGAAAAACTTGCAGAATCACTTGAAATTCTACATAAATTAGAAAGCGAAGAAAACCTTGTAGCGATTAAATCTTCAAAATTGAGTAGGACTCATAGAGAGCGACTTGTAAAGAATGGATTCTTAAAAGAAGTAACCAAAGGATGGTATATATCCTCGAATCCTAATGAGAGTTTTGGAGACACTACGTCATGGTACACATCATTCTGGCAATTTAGTTCACAATATCTTGGGGCCAAATACAATGAAAATTATTCTATTTCTGCTGAACAATCAGTTTTGTTCCACGCAGGTAATAATACAGTTCCTAAGCAATTAATTGTTCGAGCACCAAAAACATCAAATACTAAAATAGAATTACTTTATAATACATCCCTTTTTCCAATAGAATCTTCCATTCCAAATACGGCAGATATTATTATTATAAATGACATTAGAACACTTTCACTACCGTCAGCATTAATACACTGTTCGCCAACAATGTTTAAAAAAAATTCAACAGAAATAAGAACTGCATTAGCTCAAATTTCAGATTCATCCGAAGTGCTACAAAAGTTATTAGATGGATCACACACAGTAATTGCCGGGAGACTAGCAGGTGCTTTTCGCAATAATGGACAGACTAGGATAGCAGAAGATATAATAAAAACAATGAAGTCTGCTGATTTTAAAATTCGAGAGGTAGATCCTTTTGAAAATAAACCTCTTATAAATTTATCATTTCGCGAAAAATCACCTTACGCAAACAGAATAAAATTAATGTGGTCCGAAATGCGAAAAATAGTTATTAAACATTTTCCAAATGAACCAGGACTTCCTAAAGATAAAAAACAGTATCTCGAGTCTATGGACCAAATATATATCACAGACGCATATCATTCGTTATCTATAGAAAAATATACAGTTTCAGTAGAGCTAATTGAAATGGTTAGAAGTGGGCAATGGGATTTAGAAGAAAATGAAGCGTATAGAAAACAAAAAGATGCAATGGCAGCCAGAGGCTATTATAGGTCCTCATTGGCTGTAAAAAGCAGTGTCGAAAATATACTAAATGGGTCCAATTCAGGAAAAGTGGTGGATCAGGACCATGCTGAATGGTATCGAGAATTATTTTCGCCAAGTGTAACAGCTGGATTACTGCGAGTATCTGATTTAGCCGGATACAGAACAAATCAAGTGTACATATCACAGTCTAAGCATGTTCCTCTCAACGTTGCTGCAGTTCGAGATGCGATGCCAATACTGTTTGAATTATTAGAGGCTGAAAAAAATTCTGGTGTACGTGCTGTACTTGGTCATTTCATTTTCGTTTATATTCATCCATATATGGATGGTAATGGAAGAATAGCCAGATTTCTAATGAATGTTATGTTAGCTTCTGGAGGATATCCATGGACTGTAATCCCTGTTGAAAGAAGGAATGATTATATGAGTGCATTAGAAGAAGCCAGTGTTAATAATAATATTGAACCTTTCACTAAATTCATATCTGAGCTTGTCGATTTAAGTCTAAAAGGAATGCCTGAAGCAAAATTAGTTAATCAAAAAAACAAATAACGTAAGCACAACAACTTGTATAATTACGGACAGCAAGTAAGCTTGTTTGGTAAAGATGTGAATACCTTGGCGCCGCTCATTGATACTTTGGTAAACTTAGTATGTCGTGTGAACTTGAATAGCTCTTGCCAGCGTGGTCCAGATGTATACCCATTTACGGGACGTAAAGATTCTGCGGTAAGTACCTTGAGTGTACATGACGCCTTACGTTCGTTCTCAATTCGTACGTTCTTAGCATCCAAGGACAATGATTATAACAATGCCATTATTGAGGAATTACTGGATAAAAAGAAATCGAATTTTGTGAGTACGGATTATCTTTTGTGATTAATGGATGATGAGATTTTATTATGACATTTGAAATTATGTGTGGCTCAAATTCCCAAATTCACAAAAATGCTCTAAATACCGCATTTAAGCATACAACCTACCAAAATAATATGTAGGTTTGATTAATGTTTACACTTACACATAAAAATAGAGTTCCCAGACCCGAAGGTGTTTCTTTACGCCGTCGCCGCCGCTAATACTTTTAATTAGCCAGAACTCATTATCCATTTTTATATTTTTATTGTGTACCATTCAAATTTCAAATTACATTTTCAACCCTTAGTTATCACTCCAGATAACCATCGTCCTGTACGTCGCTTTTTCCCACGTCGCCCTTAGGGTGCGCTTCTATTCATGGAACCCAGGTGAGTCCGGTTCCCTTTTCAAAACACAAATAATTCATTCAACAACAATTAAAAATCAATACAATGCAAATTGTAATTGCAGACAGATCACATAGTAGTTACGCCAACGCGATTTGCGAGACCATCGCAATGGCCGCTGAGGTACGAGGTACTGGTATTGCTAAACGGAAACCAGAGTACATCATTTCTAAAATGGAAAATGGCAATGCCGTCATCGCCCTTGATGGGGATGTCTTTGCCGGATTCTGCTATATTGAAGCCTGGGGTCATGGCAAGTTCGTTGCTAATTCAGGACTCATAGTGCATCCAGATTTTAGAGGAAAAGGCTTGGCCAAACAGATCAAGAAAGTCGTGTTCGAGCATTCCAGAGTGAAATTTTCAGATGCCAAGGTGTTCAGTATTACCACTGGTTTGGCGGTTATGAAACTCAATAGCGATCTTGGCTATAAACCGGTGACCTTTTCTGAGTTAACTGATGATCAAACCTTCTGGAATGGTTGCCAAACCTGTAAAAACTACGATGTGTTGCAGAGAACAAGTCAGAGTATGTGTCTCTGCACCGGCATGTTATACGACCCTAAACAAAAATCAGAAAGTACAAAAGTAAAAGGCAAGGCCTTCCAACGATTAAAAAAAATCAAGCAAGCCATGTTCCTAAAAAAAGATAAAAAATGAAAGAACAATCAAAATCAAATGGCTCTCTCTCTTTGGGAGAGATGTCAGACGAAGCCAAAGCGCAGTCTGACAGAGTGGGAAAAAAATTAGTCATCGCCTATAGTGGCGGATTAGATACCTCCTATTGTGCTGTAAGTCTTTCAAAAGAAGGTTACGAGGTACATGCTGTGAGTGTAAATACAGGAGGATTTACAAAGGACGAGATAGAAGACATAGAAAGCAATGCCTATAAAATGGGTGTGTCCACCTATAAGAATATCGATGCTATTGAGACCTATTACCAAAAGGTCATCAAGTACTTAGTATTTGGTAATGTGTTGAAGAATAATACCTATCCGTTGTCCGTAAGTGCAGAACGAATCATTCAAGCGATTGAGATCGTAGAATATGCCAAAAGCATTGGTGCGGAGTATATCGCTCATGGAAGTACTGGTGCTGGGAATGATCAAGTACGATTTGATATGATCTTTCAGACTTTGGCGCCTGAGATCGAAATAATCACACCAATCAGGGACGGAAAGCTATCACGGCAAGAAGAGATTGATTACCTTAAGAGCAATGGTATTGATATGTCCTGGGAGACCGCGAAATATTCTGTCAACAAAGGGCTTTGGGGTACTAGTGTTGGTGGCGCCGAAACCTTGACTTCAGATAAGCCGTTGCCAAGTGAAGCGTATCCATCTCAAATAATACATGCCGAAGAAGAAAAAGCGAAATTGACTTTCTTAAAAGGAGAATTGATTGCCGTTAATGGTATCGAAAATAATCCAGAAATCAATATTGAGATTCTGAATAATCTGGCGTCTGCTTATGCGATTGGGAGAGATATTCATGTAGGCGATACGATTGTTGGCATTAAAGGAAGAGTCGGTTTTGAGGCAGCGGCAGCATTGATCATCATAAAGGCACATCATTTATTAGAGAAGCACACGCTTACCAAATGGCAGTTGCAGCATAAGGAATACTTATCAAGCTTCTACGGTATGCATTTGCATGAAGGACAGTATTTGGATCCAGTGATGCGGAATATAGAGGCCTTTTTACAGAGCAGCCAAGAACAGGTGTCTGGAGATGTGGTTGTAAGTCTGAAACCGTATCATTTTTCGTTGGATGGCGTTATTTCAGAGTACGATTTGATGAATGCGAAATTCGGAAGTTATGGCGAAGAGAATACAGGCTGGTCGGCTGAGGAAGCGAAAGGCTTTATTAAAATTCTAGGGAATCAGAACAAGATCTATCAACAAGTAAATTCAAAGTAAATGATACAAGTAGGAATCATAGGAGGGGCAGGATACACGGCAGGCGAATTAATCAGGTTATTGTTGAATCATTCAGAAGTCGATATAAAATTCGTGTACAGCACGAGCAATGCAGGTAATAAAGTGAATGCTATCCATCAGGATCTAGTAGGTTCTACAGAATTGGTGTTTACCGATACAATTGATGCATTTGTGGATGTGGTATTTCTGTGTTTAGGCCATGGGAATTCAAAAGCGTTTTTAGAAGTCAATACGTTTTCAGATATCACAAGAATCATTGATTTGAGCAATGATTTCAGACTTATTGAGGATGAAGTATTCCAAGGAAAAACCTTTGTATATGGATTGCCTGAGCTTCAGAAAGAAAAGATAAGAATAGCATATCACATTGCTAACCCAGGTTGTTTTGCTACCGCCTTGCAATTAGCCATATTACCATTAGCTGATAAGGGTTTGTTGAAGCATGATGTGCACATCAATGCAGTGACAGGAGCAACAGGCGCAGGAACGGGCTTGTCAAAAACCACCCATTTTACTTGGAGAGATAATAACTTCTCGCAGTACAAGGCTTTTACACATCAGCATTTAGGAGAGATCAATCAAACCGTGAATCTCTTGCAATCTGATTTCGATTCAGACATCAATTTCATGCCGAACAGAGGGAACTTCTCGAGAGGAATCTTTGCAACGACATATACCAAGTTTGACGGAAGCCTAGATGAAGCAAGAACCATGTATAATGATTATTACAAAGATGCAGTATTTACATTCATCTCGGATGAAGACCTTCATTTAAAACAGGTAGTAAATACAAATAAATGCCTGCTTCACTTGCATAAACACGAGAACAAATTGCTGATCACAAGTGTGATCGACAACCTATTGAAAGGGGCTTCTGGTCAGGCCGTCCAGAACATGAACCTCATGTTGGGACTTAACGAAACAAAAGGATTGAATTTGAAAGCTAATTATTTTTGACGCAGTCATTCCGTCCCGAGTACTCGGGATTGCGGAATTCATGTTGAAATAAAACTAAATAGAATGAGATTCCTGCCTTCGCAGGAATGACGAAAAACATAAAATATGAAAATAGCCATTATAGGAACAGGAAATCTAGGATGCTCAATCGCTAAAGGGTTGATAACGACCAACGCCATCACATCCTTGTATTTGACAAAACGGAATTTAGAAGATATCAAAGAGTTTGAAGACTACAAGAATGTTGTGATTACAACAGACAATTCTGAGGCAGTTAGGAATTCGGACATCTTAATATTTGCGGTGCAGCCAGCACATTTAGAGAATATCTTGAAAGACATCAAACCACTATTAAATGAAAACCATGTATTGATCTCGACCATTACGGGATTCTCGATCGCGAAAATGGAGAGTATCGTTGGACAGGGCCAATTCGTGATTCGGGCCATGCCAAATACAGCCATTGCAGTGGGTAAATCCATGACTTGTATTTGCGGAAATGTGAAAGGACAAGAACGCATAAAAGTGGCAGAAGCCATATTCAACAGATTAGGAACGTCCATTGCCATTCCAGAAAACCAAATGCAAGCGGCAACCGTGGTTTGTGCCAGTGGTATCGCATTTTGGATGCGATTGATCAGGGCAACGACACAAGCGGCTATTCAGCTAGGATTTGATGCCAAGGAAGCACAAGAGCTAGCCATGTATACATGCGAAGGTGCCGCCAGTTTATTGATTACGACAGGGAACCATCCAGAACAAGAAATCGATAAAGTCACAACACCAAAAGGCTGTACCATTGAAGGTTTGAACGAAATGGAACATAAAGGCTTGAGCTCTTCTTTGATTCAAGGGATGGTATCGTCTTTTAATAAGATCAATAGTATAAAAACGGATCAGTTATGAGCTTGTTCGATGTATATCCTTTGTTTGATATTACACCAGTAAAAGCCAAAGATGTCTTTGTCTATGATGAGAATGACACGCAGTATTTGGACCTCTATGGAGGGCATGCAGTCATTTCCATCGGGCATTCGCATCCAGAGTATGTTAAGAATATTAGTGATCAAGTGAGCAAACTTGGTTTTTATAGTAACTCCATCCAGAATCCATTGCAAAACGAATTGGCTGAGAAACTTGGATTGTTTTCTGGATGTGAGTACTATAAGTTGTTCTTGTGTAATTCGGGCGCTGAAGCCAATGAGAATGCACTGAAGCTGGCCTCATTTCATACTGGAAAAAAGAAAGTACTTGCTTTTAAGAACGGGTTTCATGGTCGAACATCGGCAGCAGTTGCTGCAACCGATAACCAAAAGATCGTGGCACCAATAAACGCCCAACAAGAAGTCGATTTTATTGAGTTAGGAGATCTAAGAGCGGCAGAACTTATTTTGAAGCAAAATGACGTTTGTGCTGTGATTGTTGAAGTGATTCAGGGAATTGGAGGATTGGATGAAAGTACCTCTGAATTTTATAAAGGACTAGAAAGGCTATGTAAACAGTTCAACACCTTGTTAATTGCCGACGAAATCCAATGTGGATTCGGGAGAACAGGAGATTTCTTTGCTTTTCAAAAACACGGAATCACACCTGATATTATTTCGATGGCAAAAGGCATGGGGAATGGGTTTCCGATTGGTGGCATCTTGATTCATCCAGACATTGAAGCATCCTACGGGTTGTTAGGAACCACTTTTGGAGGAAATCATTTAGCTTGTGCAGCATCATTGACTGTTTTGGATGTGTTGGAGAAGCAAGATCTTTTGAAACATGCAAAAGAGATGTCCGATTATTTTGTAGCTAAAACACAGAAAATAACAGAGATCAAAAGGGTTAAAGGCAGAGGCTTGATGCTTGGTTTGGAATTTAATTTCCCGATTGCTGAATTACGAAAAACACTGATACATACCCATCATATTTTTACGGGAAGTTCGAAGAACCCGAATCTGTTGAGAATATTACCACCGTTAACCGTTCAAAAGGAACATTTTGATGTGTTCTTTGAAGCTTTAAAAAGTGAAGTGAGTAGTTGAAAACCTCTCGACTGCGCTCGAGGAGACATAATTTTGTCTGGTCGAGCGCAGTCGAGACCTATTTATAGTAACATGAAAAATTACACAACCATAAAAGACATATCCAATCTTGAGGGACTAATAAAAGAAACGATCCAGCTCAAGAAGAACCCCTTTAAATTCTCATCACTAGGTAAACACAAAACCTTAGTCATGTTGTTTTTCAATGCGAGTTTAAGAACGCGATTGAGTACCGAAAAGGCAGCTAAAAACTTAGGAATGCAAGTCATGATATTGAATGTAAATGATGCATGGAAATTGGAGTTTGAAGACGGGACCATCATGGATATGGACAAGGCTGAACACATCAAGGACGCGGCTCAGGTTATTTCCCAATATGCTGACATCATTGCAGTAAGGGCTTTCTCAACGCTATTAGATAAGAAAAAGGATGAGTCTGAATATATATTGAATAGTTTTACAAAATATGCGTCAGTTCCAGTAATTAATATGGAAAGTGCGACAGCTCATCCATTACAGGCTTTAACAGATGCCATTACCATTGAAGAGACTAAAATTAAAACTAGACCAAAAGTGGTGTTGTCTTGGGCGCCGCATCCAAAAGCATTGCCGCAAGCCGTAGCGAATTCGTTTGTAACGATGATGCAAGAAATGGATGTCGATTTCAGTATTACCCATCCGGAAGGATACGGTTTAAATCCTGAGATCACTAAGGATATTCCAATTAATCATAACCAGACTGAGGCTTTAAAGGATGCAGATTTTGTCTATGTAAAGAACTGGAGTAGCTACAATGACTATGGAAAGATCCTATCTCAAGATTCAGATTGGATGATGACACAAGATAAATTAAGAACTGCTAAATTTATGCATTGCCTGCCAGTTAGAAGGAATGTGGTCGTCGAAGATGCCGTTCTTGACAGTAATCAGTCATTGGTTATCGAAGAAGCGAATAATAGAACATATGCGGCGCAGGTGGTGCTGAAAAAAATATTGGAAAACTTGTAAACGTCATTGCGAATGAGGTACGATTGAAGCAATCTTTTCAATTAACAGATTACTTCGTCATTTTATTCCTCGTAATGACAAATGAAAGAAAAATGGAAGTATTAAAAATCATAAAAATAGGCGGAAACATCATCGATGATGAGAGTGCTTTGAATACCTTCTTGTCTCGTTTTGCAGCTTTGAATAGTCCGAAATTATTAGTCCATGGCGGCGGAAAATTAGCCACTAAGTTAGCGGAACAAATGCATGTAGAGGTGAAAATGACTAATGGGAGGCGTATCACTGATGCTGATACCTTAGATATTATCACCATGGTGTACGCAGGAAAAATAAATAAGACTATTGTTGCGAAGTTACAGGCTGAAGACTGCAACGCTGTTGGGTTTACGGGTGCAGATGGCAATACTATTGTATCTGTGAAACGACCAGTGGCAGCTATTGATTTTGGGTTTGTAGGTAATGTAGAAAACGTCAATACAAAAATAGTGAACATCTTACTCAAGAACCATGTGACTCCCGTGTTTTGCGCCATCACGCATGATAAAAAAGGACAGCTATTGAATACGAATGCTGACACGATAGCTTCAGAATTGGCCATTGGGTTTGCAAATGATTTCAAGGTCGAATTGTATTACTGCTTCGAGAAAAATGGGGTTTTGAAAGATGTGAGCGATGATGATTCGGTTATTGAAAACATCAATAGTAAAACCTATCAGACCTTGATCAATGATGGAATCATAGCAGACGGCATGCTGCCCAAACTAAATAATTGTTTTCATGCCATACAAAATAAGGTTGAAAAAGTGTGTATTGGGAAGTCCGATATGCTCTTTAATGCCAATAAGAAATTCACAACGATACAAGAATGATGACAGTTGAAAAGTTAACAATTAAAGCCATCGAATTACTGAAGAGTATGATTGAAACCCAATCATACTCTTCAGAAGAAGACAATACAGCAGCACTTATTGAAAGCTGGTTCAAGGATTTTAAAATTCCAATCCAAAGAACTCAAAACAATGTCTGGGCAACCAACAAACATTTTGATGAAAGGAAACCAACGCTATTGCTGAACTCGCATCACGATACGGTTAAACCCAATAACGGATACACCAAGGACCCATTAAAGGCGAGCGTGGAAGATGGAAAGTTGTTCGGACTTGGGAGCAACGATGCAGGAGGTTGCTTGGTGTCATTGATTGCGACATTCACGTATTTCTACAGTAAGAAAAACCTAGATTATAATTTGGTGTTAGTGGCATCGGCTGAAGAAGAAAATAGCGGCTCCAATGGATTGAATAGCATGTTGGCCATTATTCCTGAGGTGGATGTTGCCATTGTCGGTGAACCAACATTAATGAATTTGGCTATTGCCGAAAAAGGCCTTGTTGTATTTGATGCTAAAGTGAAAGGGACCCCGAGTCATGCCGCGCATCCTAACACCGATAATGCAATTTACAATGCGATGAGCGTTTTAAAATGGTTTCAAGACTATAAATTCGAGAAGAAGTCGCCCGTTTTAGGAAATGTAAAAATGACGGTCACGAAGATCAACGCTGGAAAGCAACATAATGCCGTTCCAGCGGAGGTCGATCTGGTTATTGATGTGCGCGTCAATGATCGATATACGAATGAGGAGATCGCGAAGATTCTAACTAAAAAATCACCTTGCTCAACGATTGAAGCACGTAGTTTGAGGTTGAATTCATCATCCATTCCCATGAGCCATCCACTAGTGGAAGCGGGAATAGCAATGGGTAGAGAAACTTACGGATCACCAACATTATCGGATCAAGCGGCATTGTCTTGCCCGTCATTGAAATTAGGGCCAGGAGATAGCACACGCTCCCATACGGCAGATGAGTTTATTTATATTGCCGAAATTGAGGAAGGGATTGAAATTTATATACAGTTATTGGAGAAAATAGTATAGTTCCCGTCACCTCGAACGGAGTCGAGAGGTTAATAAATTAGGAAGGTCTCGACTCCGCTCGACCTGACAGTAACAAAAATTTGAAATTATGAAACTTTGGGACAAAGGATTTGAAATCGATAAAAAAATAGAGCAATTCACAGTTGGCAATGATCGAGAAATTGATTTGCACATTGCTAGGTATGATATCCAAGCATCATTAGCGCATGCCATCATGTTAGAATCTATTGGCATTATTACTTCAGAAGAATTGCAACAACTCAAGAAAGGCTTGAACGTATTATCTGAAACTATTGACAACGGCACATTTGTCATTGAAGAGTCATTCGAAGACGTACATTCAAAAATTGAATTCGAGTTGACAAAAACATTAGGCGATGTCGGCAAGAAAATCCATACAGCTCGATCTCGGAATGATCAGGTTTTGGTGGCACTACAATTATATTACAAAGACAATCTCAGGCTGATCAGTCTTAAGACAAAGACGTTTTTTGATACACTATTAGATCTGGCCGAAACTCATAAAACCAAATTGCTGCCCGGTTACACGCATTTACAAGTGGCCATGACTTCATCATTTGGTTTATGGTTTTCTGCCTATGCAGAAGTGTTGATTGATGATATCTATGTGCTGAATGCTGTATTAAGAATTGTGGATCAAAATCCATTAGGGTCTGCAGCAGGTTATGGAAGTTCGTTTCCTATTGATCGGGAAATAACAACAAAAGAGCTCAATTTTTCAACCTTAAAATACAACGTGGTCGCTGCACAGTTAAGCAGAGGCAAAAGCGAACGCGCCATTGCCAATGCCTTGGGAGGATTGTGCAATACTTTGGCACGATTTGCCATGGATATTTGCCTATATATGAGTCAGAATTTCGCATTCATAAGTTTCCCTGATGAACTAACAACAGGAAGTAGCATTATGCCACATAAAAAAAATCCCGATGTGTTTGAACTGATACGTGGCAAATGCAATAAGATACAGGCATTGCATACCGAGATGTTATTGATCACCAATAATCTGCCGAGTGGCTATCATAGGGATTTTCAACTATTGAAGGAAAACATAATCAATGCTTTTGAAGATGTAAAAGACATTCTGGACATTTTCAATTATGCCATTAAACAAGTGATCGTAAAAGATATTGACCTAAATGATGACAAGTACCAATATTTGTTCACTGTCGATAGTATTAACAACTTAGTGGGTGGAGGTATGAGCTTTAGGGAAGCCTACCAGCAAATAGGAGGGCAAGTTCAAGCAGGAATATATAAGCCAGATTTGGGTAAGGAACATACCCATATTGGAAGTATACATAATCTAAGTTTGGATCAGATCAGGGATAAGTTCCCTAGTTGATGTTATAAAGTTTAAAAATTCGTAACCTGAAAATTCTCGTTCAAATGAGTGCGGCAATAATAAAATATTGCTTAATTTTAAGAACAAAACCTAGTTTTTAACTGCACATATAATTGAATAAATAGATTTTATTCGTCTGGGATTTTGGTTTAAGGGGGTGAAAAATTTATGAAAGAGAAAGATACAGGCAAAGTTCCAAAAAAGGATATGTCCAAAGAAGGATTGAATTTAGAAACTTTGGATTTTGCTTCTGCCGTAATCAATAACACTTCTGATGCCATTACTGCCATTAACTTAAAAGGGGAAATTCTTTTTTGGAATAATGGTGCTGCTCAATTATCCGGTTATTCTAAAGAGGAAGTATTAGGAAAACATATTTCTTTGGTTTATCGAAAACAGGATCTACCAGATCTAGCTAAAAGAATAAAGAAGGCAATACAGGGTGAAGATTTCGCGAATAAAGAATTAATACTTATTGATAAGAATAAAAAGGAGCATGCCGTGCTGCTCACTCTTAATGGTTTAAAAGATGAATCTGGCAAGGTTACTCAGCTAGTAGGTTTTACAAAGGACATTTCAGATCTAAAACATGCAGAATCAAGGTTAAAAGAAACAGAAATTTTATTTAGTTCGGCTATTAGCGCTATTAGCGCTATTAGTGCTATTGGTGAAGGATTTGTGGTTCAAGACCTATCCGATAAGATTCTTTCGGCTAATCAAGCAGCTGCGGATATTCTGGGTTTAACAATGAATCAATTACTAGGTAAAGACTCTTTTGACCCAGGCTGGAAAGCCCTTAATAAAGATGGCACACCCTTTAAATTCGAAGCGCATCCGTCTGCTATTACGAGTAAAACAGGTAAGCCAGTGAGCAATGTGATCATGAATGTGCATTCAGGAAAGAATACTCGTAAGTGGGTCTCAATTAATTCGCGTCCTATTTTTGATGAAAATAACGATCAAACTAGCACGGTAACGACGTTTTTAGACATTACGGAGCGAAAACAAGCTGAAATTGACCTTAGAATAAGTGAGGAAAACTACCGATCCCTATTTGAACAATCTTTAGTAGGCATTGGAATGTCAAAAGGGAATGAGGTTGTATTTGCGAATAAGGCCTTGTTACAAATATTTATGTACAACAGTCTTGAGGAATTCAAAAAAGTTCCTCTGATAGATCATGTTGCCCCTGCATCCCGCCAATTAATTAAGAAAAGGATGAAAGAAGTTTTGGCGAATAAGGAAAAAACCCTGCCGTCTGAATATCAATATGATATTTTATGCCATAATGGGGAAATTAGAACCTTACAAGCTCATACAAGTCCTGTTGAAATTAACGGTCAAAGGTACAGTCAAACTATTTTAATCGACATTACAGAGCAAAATAAATCGAAAATTGCGCTTAGAGACTCTGAGCAAAGATTTTTACAGGCATTTAATAATTCACCTATTCCAATGTCTATTTTAAATCTTAAAACAGGGAAACGGCTGGCTGTGAATAATAAATTTTGCGAAACCTTCGGTTACTCAGAAAAGGAATTAATAGACGAAGAAAACATTCATGAAGTCAATATTGCAGTAAGTCAGGAAGCGTTTAAATTGGCAGTTAAAAGATGTCTTACTGAGGGGGCTGTTTTTGAATATCCAATTTCTATGTGCACCGAATCACGAGAAATTCGGGACGTATTACTAAATGCCACAAAAGCCTATACTAACAATGATGATATATTTATCATCTCTTTTTTCGATGTAACCGATCGCAAGCAAATTGGAGACGCTTTGCGAACAAGTGAAAAAAAATTCAGGAATTTATCTGAAACGGCTCAGGTGTCTATAACCATTTTTGGAGCTGCACCTAACGAAGAATATCTTTATGTAAATGCTTATTGGGAAAATCTGACTGGCTACACAAGACAAGAAGCTGAAACTATGGATATTTTAGACGTTGTAGCGCCTGAACATCATGGATTAGTTACTACGGCCACTGGAAGGTTGGCAGAACAGGAAGTGCCTGAGCAATATGAACTTAAACTCATAACAAAGAGTGGTGCAATTAAATGGGTAGATTTTACTGCAACCTTAACGGATTTTGATGGTAAAAAGGCCATTCTTTCAACAGGGCTTGACATTACTAAGCAGAAGCAGGTTGAAGTTGAACTAATTAAAGCTAAAGAAGAAGCAGTAATTAGTGAGAAATTTCTTGATAATATCATCAACAATATTGGCGATCCATTTTTTGTAAAAGATGAACAAAGCAGAATCCTCCTTGTTAATGATGCCTTTTGTACGCTCTTTGACCTAGCCAAAGACAAAATAATAGGCAAAACGCTTGCTGAAGATGTTACTCCTGAAGAACGCGAAAATTTTCAGAGGATTGATAACCAGGTGTTCAAGACGGGTCAGGAAAATATAATCGAGGAGTCGCTCACAGTCAGAGATAGGCTAACGAAAACAATTTCTACAAGAAAAACAAGATATATTGATACTACGGATAAGAAGTATCTTATTGGTGTCATTCGAGATATAACTGAACGTAAAATTGCTGAGGAACAGCTTAAGGAAACCTTATCTCAAATTGAATTAGCGGTTGATATTACTAAATTAGGTGTATGGCAGCTAAATGTTGATTCAGGGGATCTTTTATGGAATGATAGACATTTGGAAATTTATGGTTTAACGCGCGAAGAATTTAATAATGACTTAGATGGGTGGCGTAACCAATTACATCCTGATGACAAAAATTATGCTGATAGCCGTTTTCAGGAAGTTTACGAAAGGAAATCAATTCACGATGTGAACTTCAGGATTATTAGGCCAAATGGCGATATACGATATTTAGGCGCATCTGCTGCTCCCATTGTTATTGATGGTAAATTAGTTAAAGTAATTGGGGTTAATCGAGATATTACGGACCGAAAAATCGCAGAAGAAAACCTTAAAGAAACGCTCTCAAGGCTTAATCTGGCAGTGGATACAGCTGAATTAGGCGTATGGTCACTTGAAGTTAAGACAGGTGAATTATTGTGGAATGAAAAGCAGTTTGAAATATTTGGTATTTCTCCAATTGAATTTGATAATACCATGGATTCCTATACAAAGCTAGTGCACCCGGAGGATTTGGAGCATGTGAATGAACAAATGAGAGATGTTTCAGATAGTAAACCAGTGTTTGGTGTTCATTTCAGAATCATTAGGCCTAATGGCGTAATGAGATATATTGATGCGTCAGCTTCGCCGGTTTTAGTTGATGGCAAACTAGAAAAAATAATTGGGATTAATCGAGATATTACGGAACGTAAAAAATCGGAAAAGCAGTTGGAGAGTGCGTTACATCAATTAACGGAGTTAAAACAGCAAATTGAAGCAGAAAATATTTATTTAAAAGAAGAGTTAAAACTGGAAGGCAGTTTTGATCAAATTGTTGGTGCCAGTAAATCCTTGTCTAAAGTATTAAAGCAGGTAGAGCAGGTTGCAAAAACCGATTCAACGGTTCTTGTCTTGGGAGAAACCGGGACAGGGAAAGAATTGATAGCGCTAGCAGTACATGATGCCAGTGATAGAAAAAATAAACCACTGGTTAAAGTTAATTGTTCGGCACTTCCGGCAGATTTGATAGAAAGCGAATTATTCGGACACGAAAAAGGTGCTTTTACCGGTGCCTTGAATCGAAAAATTGGACGATTTGAATTGGCAAATGGAGGCACTATCTTCCTTGATGAGATCGGAGATCTGCCAATTGGTTTACAAACCCGATTGTTGCGGGTGCTTCAAGAAAGTGAGTTTGAGCGGGTAGGTGGTGAAACCACCATAAAAGTAGATGTTCGAGTTATTACTGCTACTAATCGGAATTTAGAGAAACGGGTATTAGAAAATAAATTTAGGCAAGACCTTTACTATCGTTTAAATGTTTTTCCAATTAAGTGCCCGCCATTAAGGGAGAGGATAGATGATGTCCCGTCTCTGGTTCACCATTTCGTGAATAAATACAACCATAAAGTAAATTATAAAATAAAAACAGTAAATCAAAAAACCATCGAGCGATTAATGCAGTATAATTGGCCTGGAAACATAAGAGAGCTGGAACATGTCATCGAACGCGCTGTTATCGTGAATCAAGGAGGGCAACTACGATTGGGTAAGTGGTTTATGGATGGTAGTATTGATAATGTAGTATCCGATGATCTAACAACTTTAGAAACTGTGGAACGCGATTACATTATCAAAGTATTAGAGAAAACCAATTGGAAAATACGTGGTAAGAATGGGGCTGCTGAAATATTGGGAATGCAACCTACAACTTTAGAATCACGAATGAAAAAAAGAGATATCAGTCGGTAGACAATTGCATAAAAGCATAAAAATAAACTCCGATATTTCGTGTATATACGAAATATCGGAGTTTATTTTTATGCATCAAACTATCTTGTATTTTTTTTAAATTGTAAACAATTGAAATACAATGAATTAAAATTTGATTATGACTTAATCATAGGTTTGGCATTCTATTTGAAATAGATGATAAGATTATAGTTAATTAGACCCCCAAAAATTATTATCATGAAGACTGACCAATCTTTAAAAACTAAAATTATAAAGCTTAAGAATAGCTTAAAAATAAATGATCAAGAATTAGATAACATGAATAGTTCTCCATTATTGAAAAAAGATGATGAGCTAAGTGATGAATTTTTGAGTTTGTATAATTCGGGAAATCAATCTGTTGTTAACGAAAATGATAGTTTTTTTCATAAAGCCTTTAGGGCCTTTTTGCAAAAGAATCAAAAATGATAGGAAGGAAGAAGTATTGAATTTTCACAT
>CBESOB010000007.1:0-30665 GCA_965530995.1 uncultured Flavobacteriaceae bacterium | reverse complement strand
CATTATAGTTATCTCCCAAGAAATACCATCCATTGTTGCCCGTTATAACCTTATTTGAAAATGGATCATCTCCAAAAACATTTATTTTGATATCCACATATGTGTCAATGCATGTTTTTTTAAGACCCAGATTTTCATTGTAATAATTCCTTAAAAGTGCCATAGACCTTATTGGTGATGTTAATTTAAGTTCAGGGAATTTTGTTTGACTTTCAATATCAGTCTCTAAGCCAACTATCATTGCCAGGTTTGGTAATAATAATATAAGAAGGAAGGCGCTAATTAAAGAATACTTAAGGTTTTTCATTAAAATCTAAAATAAATGAATGGATTATAGGATCCCGTAGCCACGTAAATACAACAAATTACAAATAAAGTAGTCATACCGAAATACTTAATACAGTAGTATAATTTTATTTTGGTGGGTGCATGTTTTTTCAAAGCCGTCGCTTCAAGACCATTATAAATTGGCATGGAAAAAAGAATTGCAATCAGGAATACAATTTGTACCTCCGTAGTGAAATAGAAATTCAAAAACTCATAATTCGTTGCTATACTTGATGAAAACATTGCAATAAGATAATCTAAGGCATTGGTCAAATTATCACTTCTGAAAAGAACCCATGATATAAGGATTATGAGTAGCGTATAGAAATGAGCAACAAAAGCGGGCATCTTTTCCAATATTTTTTTTAGTCCAGCTCTTTCAATTATCAAGAACGCTCCGTGAAAAAGTCCCCAAACTATAAAATTCCAACTCGCACCATGCCATAATCCTGTAATAAAAAAAACAGTTATAAGATTCATGTAAGTGCGCAGAACACTTTTTCTATTGCCTCCCAATGGAATGTATAAATAATCTTTGAACCATTCTGATAACGTAATATGCCATCGTTTCCAGAATTCACTAATGGATTTTGCGATATAAGGGTAATTGAAGTTTTCAGGAAATTTAAAGCCGAACATATTCCCTAGGCCTATTGCCATATCAGAATACCCGGAAAAATCAAAATAAATTTGTAAGCAATAGGCCAAAACACCTATCCAACTAATTAGGGAAGACATTTCATCAATTGGCATTGAGAAAATGCCATCTGCAAGAAATGCACAATTATTGGCGATGATCATTTTTTTTGCAAGTCCAGTTACAAATCGCTCTATTCCTTTTACAAAAAGGTCACTTGTAGTCGCTCTATTTTTTATTTGTTTGGCTATATGCTTATATCTAACTATGGGACCAGCAACAAGCTGAGGGAATAGCGTGACGTACATAGCGAAATCGATAAAGTTCTTATTCGGTTTTATAAGACCTCTATAAACATCAATTGTATACGACATTGTCTGAAAAGTATAAAAACTTATTCCTAAAGGAAGAACTACCTCAGAAAACATTAAAGAATCACTAATGTCCATATTGAATGAATTGAACAATGAGATGGCATTGGATAAAGCGAAACTTGAATACTTAAAATAAACTAGAATGGATAAATTGAAAACTATTGATAACCACAGCCCAAGCTTTCGCTTGCCTAACCCAATAATGAGACCTGATGAGTAATCAACAATTGCTGAAGCCAAAATAAGGAAGACCAATTCTTTTTCTCCCCAAGTGTAAAATGCTAAACTAAATAATAAGAGAATTAGATTCTTGGCCTTTTTTGGAGCCAAATAATAAATTAAAAGCGCGGATGGAAGAAATAAAAAAAGAAAAACAGGGCTGCTAAAGAGCATAGAGTATAATCATGTTACTTAATCAAAAATACAATATTTTACACTATTTTTGGTTATTAAAACCCAATGACAACGCTATGAAACCTCTGAGTGGCTTGAAGCTTTTTATTCTTCTTCTGTTTTCCATAAATTGTTTGGCACAGGACTTTTCGTCATTGTGGGAAGGGCATTTTTCTTATTTGAACATTAAAGACATTGCACAAGGTGACAATAAGATATATGCAGCGGCTGAAAATGCCATTTTCACTTATGACCTAGCCACGGAAGAAATTGAAAAAATTTCAACAATAAATGGTCTTTCGGGAGAAACAATATCAACTATTCACTATAGTATTGCTTTTGAACTATTATTGATTGGTTATGAAAATGGATTAATGGAGATTGTATTTGACTCAAATCAAGAGGTGTTAGCTGTGGTGGATATTGTAGAGAAAGAAACAATTCCGCCCAATAATAAGAGAATAAATCACTTCAATGAACATGACACCCTAGTTTATATTTCAACAGATTTTGGTATTTCTGTCTACGATCTAGAAAGACTTGAATTTGGGGACACCTATTATATTGGTGCATTCGGAGCCCAGAAAAAAATAGCACAAACAACGATATTCAATGATGCCATTTATGCGGCCTCTCCTACCGGAGTCCAGAAAGCATTTCTAAATAATGATAATCTTATTGATTATAACCAATGGACTGCTATTGGAGGAGGTAATTGGGTGGGTATAGAATCTTTGGAAGGGAGACTTTATGCAGCTAGATCCAACAGACGTGTTTTCGAGATAATAAACGATGGGTTCACTTTCCAATTCCAATATGATTCTAGAATTGTGGATATGAGATCGGTTGAGGGTGAACTGATCATTACAACTTTAGATACTGTTTATGCCTACAATAGCAGTTTTGCGTTATTGAATACTACGGCTCCAACAAATTACAATACGATTCTAACCTGTGGAATCTCCATACCTGAATTTGCTATATTTATGGGTACTCGAGATTTTGGTGTTCTTACGCCTAGTTTAGATACAGAAACCGGATATGCTGAAATACATCCAGATGGGCCTATTTTGAATAATATTTTTTCAGTGGAAACCATTGAAGATAATCTATGGGCCGTATTTGGCGGTTATAATGTAAATTTTGTTTTTTCAGGATCTTTACCAAGACCAGGAATCAGTCATTTAAATGATGGTGAATGGACTAACATTTCATACGAAGAAATCTCTAATACTGTCCCAGAACCTAGGTTTTTGAGTCATATAACAATAAATCCATTGAACCCTGATCAAGTGTTTATTAGCTCATATTATTCAGGACTTATAGAGGTTACTAATAACGAAGTCATTGGTATATATAATCAAAGCAATAGTACTTTACTTCCGTTTGTTTCCGACCTATATCTTACACTTGATGGTAAATATGATCAAGAAAATGCTCTATGGGTCTTGAATGGAAGAGTTGATGACGCATTGAATAAATTTGACAATGGTCAATGGACATCATATAGCTTTGGTGATTTGATTAGCGACCCTTTGGAAGAACTTGGTTTTCCAAGTCTAGTAATTGATAGGAGTGGAACAAAGTTCATAGGCTCTTATTCTTTAGGGCTTATTGGTTACAATGAAAATGGGAATTTAATAAAGACCATTGAACGAGGAGACCAAGAAGGTAACTTGCCAGGGAATTATATAGGTGCATTGGCTTTGGATAACTCAAATAGGCTTTGGATAGGCACTAATAAGGGCTTGAGAGTTCTGAATAATACAGCCGATTTTTTCACAAATGAAAATGTAACAGCCAATGAGATAATAATTTTGGAAGATGGAGTCCCCAAGGAATTGCTATTTCAGCAATTCATTACTGATATTGAAGTGGATGGCTCGAATAATAAATGGATTGGTACAGTCGATTCCGGATTATTTTATTTTTCATCTGATGGTCAGGAAACCATTTTTCATTTTACCAAAGACAATTCCCCATTACCATCAAATGGTATTAATGATGTTACGATAGATCAAAGCAGCGGTAAAGTCTACATAGCCACTGACAAGGGAATGGTTTCATTTAATTCAGGAGGGTCAACGCCGAAAGAAGGATTGACAAAAGCCTTCATATATCCAAATCCAGTGAGACCGACATTCAATATCATCGACGAAAAAGTTAAGATCAAGGATATTAGTGAGAACGTAAATATTAAGATAGTTGATATAGAGGGTAATTTAGTTGCTGAAGCACAATCAAGAACTAATTCTCGCTATAAAGGATATAATCTTGAAGTCGATGGAGGAACAGCCTATTGGAATGGTAAAAACCTTGCAAACAATATGGTGTCTTCAGGTGTTTATTTAGTGATGCTTTCAGATCTCGATACATTTGAGACAAAGGTTTTAAAATTAATGGTGGTTAGATAATGCTGGTGACAACTAATGCCATAGTAATCTCAAAAATAAAATATGGAGATAGTAGTATCATCCTTTCATGTTACACAGAATCATTTGGCATAAAGAGTTATCTAATAAGAGGTGTCCTAACTAAGAAAAAAGGGAAATTTAAACCTGCTTATTTTCAGCCATTATCTCAAGTTATTTTAGAAGCCTCACATAAGGAGAATAGATCCCTACAAAGCTTAAGGGATATTAAACCATTAATACATTATAAATCTCTTCACTCTAATGTTATAAAAGGCGCTATAGTCCTATTTTTAAGTGAGGTGCTTTCCCAGCTTTTAAAGGAAGAGGAGAAGAATTCATTGTTGTATTCTTTTATTTCTACTTCTTTAGAATGGCTAGATGAACAGAATAGATCCTCCAATTTTCATTTACTTTTTTTACTTATTATCACAAAATACTTGGGATTTTACCCAGAGACTTCAAAAATCGACCTTGATTATTTTAATTTAGAAGCTGGCAAATTCCAATCGTCAAAGGTTAATATGTATAGTATTTCAGGAAATAATTTAACAGTTCTTAAAAAGCTATTGGGCATAAAATTTGATACTCTTAATGAAGTGAAAATCAATTCAAGACAACGTCAGGATTTTTTGAATATGATATTACTGTATTTTGAGTTACATTTGGGCGGTTTTAAAAAACCTAAATCTCTGCAAATTTTAAATCAAGTTTTTAGTTAACCAATAAGAATGAAGAGTTTTTTTTGTCATTGCTTTTTTCTGTTGTTTTGCGTTGTTCTATGTGCGCAGGAAATCACCATTTACAATAACACTTCAAGAGAACCTGTTATTGGTGTGGCTATTTACAATGCTTCAAAAACTAAAAGTGTTGTCTCAGACATCAATGGTAAAGCGGATATCACAAAATTCGAGAAGTATGAAAGCATCATATTCAGCCATTTGTCATTAATAACCACGAAATTCATTAAGTCTAGAATTCTAAGAAATGGCAACCTTGTTTATTTGTCAGATAATGCACAAACTCTGGAACAAGTTGTTATTTCGGCTTCCAAATTTGAACAAAAACAAAAAGATGTCCCACAAAAAATCACAAGTTTAGTGGCTGCGGATATACAATTCACAAATCCTCAGACAAGTGCCGATTTGTTAGAAAATAGCGGACTAGTTTTTGTGCAAAAAAGTCAATTGGGTGGGGGAAGTCCTATTATTAGGGGTTTTTCAACGAATAGGCTATTACTCTCTGTTGATGGAGTAAGAATGAATAACGCTATTTTTAGAGGTGGTAATCTTCAGAATGTTATATCAATAGACCCTCTTTCAATTCAGAACACAGAAATAATTCTTGGTGCGGGGTCAGTGATCTATGGAAGTGATGCCATTGGAGGAGTCATGAATTTTTATACCCAAAAACCGATAATTTCCTATAAGGATAGTTTAGATATTAGAGTGAATGCCTTAATACGGTACGCCTCAGCTAGCAACGAAAGAACGGGTCATGTTGATTTTAATATAGGGATGAAAAAATGGGCATTTCTAACTAATTTCAGCTATACCGATTTTGATGATCTAAAAATGGGGAAGCATGGTCCGGACAGCTATTTAAGGACAGAATATATTGAACGGGTCGATAATCAGGACATGATCATCCAGAACAAAGATCCTCTTGAGCAGAGATTCACCGGTTATGATCAAATCAATGTAATGGAGAAAATCAAGTTTGAACCTAATAATAACTTGAACTTCAATCTTGGATTGCATTATTCTGAAACTTCTGATTTTCCGAGATATGATCGATTAATTAGATATAATGACGATGGGGTTTTGCGATCCGCTGAATGGAATTATGGGCCGCAAAAATGGTTTTTAGCAAACTTGCAAGTGAATCATAAAGCCACCAAAGGATTATATGACATGGCGCAAATTACATTGGCCTATCAAAATTTCCAGGAAAGTAGAATGGATAGGAACTATCAATCTTCCCTAAGAAATATTAGAAAAGAAAATGTCGATGCCATTTCATTCAACATGGATTTTGAAAAAAGAATTAGTAGTATAAATGAGTTATTCTATGGCACTGAGATAATCTATAATTATGTCGGGTCTGAAGGTGTTGAGGAAAATATTGATAGTGGACAGGAAAATAAAACAGTGTCCAGATATCCAGATGGATCAAGCTGGCAGTCTATGGCGGTATATTTAAGTTATAAGTACAACCCTAATGACGCTTTTGCCTTTCAAACGGGTCTTCGTTATAATCGTATAATTGCTAAATCCAATTTTACTGAAAACAACCAATTCTTGAACCTTCCATTCAATGAAGCCAATATTAACACTGGCGCACTTACTGGTACAGCAGGCCTCAATTGGAATGTAAATAGGAGTATAGCTTGGAAGCTTAATTTTTCTACCGCGTTTAGAGCACCCAATATAGACGATATAGGGAAGGTTTTCGACTCAGAGCCTGGTTCTGTCGTTGTCCCGAACCCAGATCTTAAATCCGAGAGAGCATATAGTGGCGAGTTAGGGCTCTATCTGAATTTAAATGAGAGAATCAAGTTTGATATTGCGACATATTATACCTACTTGGATAATGCCTTGGTACGAAGAGATTATGCACTTAATGGAGAAACTGAAATCATTTATGATGGTGAGTTAAGTACTGTGCAAGCTATTCAGAACGCTTCCAGTTCTAGAATATATGGTTTTGAGGCAGGCCTTAATGTGAATATAAGTAGGGATGTTCAATTAACTTCTCAATATAATGTTATTGGAGGAACTGAACGTGAAATTGACGGTGGTAAATACCCGGTAAGACATGTGGTGCCTGATTTTGGAAATACGCATTTAATTTGGAACCCCCGCAAATTTAAATTTGATTTATTCACGAATTATAGTGGAGGTTTGTCTTTTGAAGAACTTTCATTTTCAGAAAGAGAAAAACCCTATTTGTATGTTTTAGACGCAAACGGTGACCCATATTCGCCATCATGGTATACTATAAATGTGAGAGCACAATTAAAATTAACAGAGTTTCTTAGTTTAACCACAACGTTGGAGAATATAACAGATCAGCGATATAGAACCTACTCTTCGGGTATAGCTGCAGCTGGCCAAAACTTAATTATATCCTTAAGATATAGTCTTTAAAATTGGGCGATAACGATAATACTGTACCGTTTATCGAGATTAACTCTTTGAACATCGATCATATTGTGATACCCCCCTGCTTTTAAGGTAATTTACCTAGTTAATTAATCCCTCAGCCATTTAATTGTATCGTTTATAGATATATGGCATGTGATTGAATGCTATTAATTAAAACGAGAACTTACCATGAAACAGTTATACTATTTAATCTGTTTGTTATTTTTAATATTTGTAAATCCCTCCGTATATGGGCAATCTACCAATCGAGTTTTGGTAACCGTCGATTGGCCTATTGATTCTTTTGAACATAAGGTAGAGATTTATGACCCGGCCAACAATTTATTGCTTTCTTTCTGTAATACTGAGGATTGTTATAATAATACTGGTAATTCAATTTTTTATACTGCAACATATGATCTAGGTTGTTTAGCAACGGACCCTATAGTTTCACTTAATTACTCGGTCATTCTTTATGATGCTGGAGATAATGGCTGGGATTCGAGTAGTTCTGTAACAGTCAATGTTGGTGGTGTCGATGTTTTTACCAATAACGGAAGTAATGCGAGTTTAGCAGGAGATGCACACGATTTTAACGTTAACAGTACTAATTTGTGTACATTTCTGGATACCGACCATGACGATGTAATAGATTTAGTGGATCAAGATGATGATAACGATGGTGTATTGGATGTAGCGGAGTCTTTAGGAATAAATCAATTTAATTGTGCGCTTCCTACTTTGAACTTTGTAGGAAATGGAAATGTTGCAGAAAGTGGCGTTGCTGGGCAAATTGGGGCTATATATAGATTTCCGAACGCACTTGTAGGGTATGATGTATTAGTCGAAATATTGGCGATTGATAATACCGAGTTATTGAATATCGATGATGACAATGTTGATGTTACAAATTCTTTACAGACGAGCTTGAAATTTAATGGTACCGGCACACCAGGTATTGAATTTGAATTTAGACTAGTGGATACGGGCACTTCAAATCTTGCCGCAACAATTTTCCGGATTGGTGGGACCACATGGGATTGCGATGGGACAGAAACATTACAAGAATCGGTACGGTATTACAACCCATCTGTTTATGGTCTGGACAATCCATCTTCACTTACAACAGATGTATATGTCGATGGCGCAGGAATTACAAGTGGGAACGTGAATTATGGTGGTTTTGAAACAAATACTATTTTAAGATCTTATTTTCAATTTCAGTCCAATAAGTTCAAGATTCGTATGCAAGCCAAAAAAACAAGTGAGGCTGAGGTTTTACGTCTTTATGCAATGTCTTTTACGCAATGTGATATTTTTGATTATGAAGCACCGATATTAACCATAACGTCAGGAGTAGATACCGATGGAGATGGATTGGATAATCAATTGGACATAGACTCTGATAACGATGGTATTCCAGATAATGTAGAGGCACAACTAACTAATGCCTATGTACCTCCGAATGGTATATTCAATCCAATTACCGGTATTGACACTGCATATTCGACTGTTCTGGCTCTTCAAGATACCGATGGAGACGAAATACCCGATATGAACGACCTAGATTCAGATGGTGATGGCACACCAGATATCATGGAAAATGGGTTGGACAATTCGATTGTGACCTTTACCGATGACGATGACGATGGGTTAGATAACCTCTTTGAAACCAACGGTATTTTTGATGTTGTTTGGGATGTTAATGAAGATATTGAAAACCCTACAGATCTTTCAGTTCTCCCAGATACCGACGGCGATCTTGCTTTGGGAGGTGACCTGGACTATCGTGATGCTATCAACGTATTCATTGAATCAGCTTCTGTTGATTTTGATGGTATAGATGACCACATTACAGTAACAACATTCATGAGTGGTTGGCCAGATGCCACCATCATGGCTTGGATAAAACTCGACCCTACTTTCTCAAGTGATGGCGATGTGGCTGGACAAAGCCTCATGCGCATGTATGTGAATGGTTCGACAAAGAAATTGCATTCCTACTATATAACGAGTGATGGCAGCTTGGCCTTTGGGTCAAGTTCCTTGACCACATTGGATATCGATCAATGGCACCATGTGGCCATTAGCTATGAAGGGGCTTCAGGAAATATCAAATTATACGTCAATGGCCAATTAGAAAGTTTGGGTTCCATTCCTACTGGGACATTGTCCACAGATCCTATTTATGCAGACCCGGATTTTAATATCGGGCGTCATTCCAGATTGGAAAACTCCTATTTCAAAGGTGCTGTCGATGAAGTACGTGTCTTCAATGCCGTATTGACCGAAGACCAGTTACAACAAATGGTCTACCAGGAGATAGAACAAGATGGGGCCAATGTAAAAGGAAGCGTACTCAGTAAGGGCATTATGGATGTCGCAACGACAGCGACAGTGCCATGGGTCAATTTACAGGCCTATTACCCAATGACCAACATACTTACAGGCAAGACTGCTGATGCATCGGGTTATGGCCGTGACGGGATCTTGAAGAACATCTTCACGGTACAACCACAAACAGCCCCGATGCCATACGAGACAGTGGCTGATGGTCCTTGGACCACAGAAGGCACTTGGCTACATGGTGAAGTCTGGGACATCGAGGATGCCTCAATGGTAAAACCTTGGAGCATCGTTGAGATAAAGAACAATATATCGATATCCGAATCACTTAGCCAGAACGGATTGAAGATAAACACTGGAAGCACATTGACCGTGAATGGCGATAAAGCCATCACCAACAGCTGGTATCTTGAATTGAACGGAACTTTAGATCTTCAAGACGACTCACAACTCGTGCAAGGCCCAGAGAGTGACCTTGTTACTTCCGACGAAGGTAATATTATCCGTCGTCAAGAAGGGAACAGTAATTTTTATTGGTACAATTACTGGTCATCTCCTGTTGGAATGCTATCAACAACAACACTATCAGATAATAATTCGTCTAGCAATAATGAGAAAAACACATCATTTAATCTAGAAATGTTAAAGGATGGTAATGGAGACAATATTGAATTCACTTCTACTTTTAATGACATAGGTATGGTCAGTGATCGGTGGCTTTTTAGTTATCTAAATGGCTTAACCTTTTGGGATTGGATAACGCTTACTCCAACCAGCGATATTTCACCAGGAATGGGTTATACGCAAAAAGGAACAGGAAATCAAGTTGAAGAACAGAAGTATATCTTTCAAGGGAAACCAAACAATGGCACCATCTTGATCCCGTCTGACGATGTTAATGGGGATAGTGATAGCGAAAGCGAACAAGACGTTACTTTAACGACTACTTTTGTTGGTAATCCGTACCCTTCTGCATTAGATGCTAGACAATTCATTGATGACAATAACGGTGTTATAGGAGGAGCTGTTTATGTTTGGGAGCAATGGTCGGGCACAAGTCATATCCTTGAAGAGTATGAGGGAGGTTACGGAACGATCAATAATGTTACGACAGAACGGGCATACCAATGGAATGACCCCAATCCTGACCCCAATGGTTCGCCTTTTGCAAGAAAACCAACATTTTATATACCAGTAGCGCAAGGATTCTTTGTGGAAGTCGTGAATGATGGCAACAATGCAGTGCTCAGTGCTGATGACGATATAGAGTTCAATAATGGACAACGAATTTTTATTAAAGAAAGTGATGCAGATGGCAGCAATCCAAATAATGGCTCTGTATTCTTTAGGGATGGAGATCCTGACACCAATGATTCAAGTCAAAATAGTGCAATGATTCGACTGGAACTTAAGGTCTCAAATGGAAACAACAGGAGTTTTGTATTGGCTTTTAGCGATGACACCACCGATGGCTACGATTATGGGTATGATGCGAGAACAATTGACCCTCAAGATGATGATTTGAATAGTTTTCTTGGTGATGAGAAAATGATCATTCAGTCATTCGGCCCCTTAACAGATGATAAAGTGGTAGATCTTGTTTTCAATAGCACAGGCAACTATGATTATGCACTGGAAATTGTCGAAGTAATCAATATGCCAGAGGGCAGAGTTATATATTTAAGGGATAACCAAACGAACACTTATTTTGACTTGCAGTCTGGAGCTTATAGTTTTTCAAGTGATATAGAAGATGAAGATTCTGAGCGATTTGATATTGTATTCGAAAGTGAGACTTTATCTAATGAAGAAGTATTGTTTAATGACGTCTTGATATTTGTTAATGATGCAAGCAAACGTCTTTTTATAAAGGGACTGACAGAGCCAATCGAAAATTTGGTCTTAACCAATATACTCGGTCAGAATATTGTTAGTTTTAATAATATAGATCATAGTTCTTTAGAGAATGGTCTATATATAGGCGAACTAAGTTCAGGGATTTATATGGTCAGTGTAAGTGCTGAAAACAATCTTCATTTTACCAAAAAAATAGTATTGAAATAGAGTGTTTTACGATGTATTTAGTAGCTAAAAAGCTACTAAATTACCGTTTATCGATCAATAGTGTTTCACTTGGCATTTTATCGAAATTTTTTCTTGCAACATCGATAATATATAGTTTGACAGGCCCTTTGGTCTATTTTTACTGTGTATTAGGATAATACCCTCAAATCCTGATGCTTTCAAACTCGAATAAAATGAAAAACAGGATCCTACTTATGAAATTTTCTCGTAATCTATTTGCTATTGTATTATTATTAAGTTTTAATAGCATTTTCTCTCAAACTGATGATGGAGAGGAAGATACTAGCAATAGGAGTTTTGTTAGTCGAACTTTTGGTGATCATGATCATGATGGAGTTCTGGATGATTCAGACCAAGACAATGACAATGATGGAATTATTGACTCATTTGAGTGCTCTGTATCCATTCAATTTGATTCACCTTCACTATTAACGGCTACTGATTTAGATGATATACAAGTAGGAGAAAAAGTTGTTTACTCTAACGCGCTTCTTTTTCAAAACCAATATTATGATATTATCTTAACATTAACTGGTATATCAGGAACAGTGACCGTAGATGTTAATACGGAGCTTGAAGTCATTGGTTTCAATCCAAATGTAGACGAATATGTGACTTACTCTTTTGATCTTGTAGAATCAGGAAGTGCTACTATAGGCAATCCATCAGGTATTCCGGTATCATTAAATAATATAATTATAGGGTTACAAGATATAGACCACAGAAGTGGTAAAGATTATACGGAAATTTCTGGTTATAATACATTAACCATGACTTCTTCCATTAATGGTTATTTAAATACTACAACGAATTTAGAAGCAGGAGGGTTTATAAATGGCGGAGCTCCAGCAAATTTTAGTTTATTTAGACTGAATCCTGCAATTTCTGGAAGCGCAACGGATTGGATTGACGAACCTAACGATTCTTCCCCTTTTACACCAGAATTTACTGTTTATATGAAATTTGATGTGTTTTCGCATGTAGATTTAATTTTTGGAGTTACAGGGACCGAATCTTCAGTTGGATTGAGACATACTCATTTTACTGCTGATTCTAATTGTGATGACGATAACGATAATGTAGATAACAAGCTAGATATAGATGCGGACAACGATGGCATTCCTGATAATGTTGAAGCTCAACCAACCAACCTTTATATCTTACCGTCAGTGACGGTTGATCCTGTGACAGGAATACCAACGGTTTATGGCTCTGGGTTAATCCCAGAAGATACGGATAATGATAACACTCCTGATTTTACTGATTTTGATTCAGACAATGATGGTACTCCAGATATTCAAGAAAACGGAATGGCTGATGCCATTGTCTCTTCTGCAGATGATGATGCAGATGGCTTGGATAATATATTTGAAACCAACGGAGTAAATGATTTAACTATCGATGTTAATGAAGATATAGAAGACCCTACAGACCTGTCCATTTTGCCGGATACCGATAGCGATCTTGCCATGGGCGGAGACTTGGACTATCGCGATGCTATCGATGTATTCATCGAATCGGCTTCTGTAGATTTTGATGGTATCGATGACCATATTGCAGAAACTTCTTTTATGGGAGGCTGGCCAGATGCCACCATCATGGCCTGGATCAAACTCGACCCTACTTTCATAAGTAATGGTGATGTCGCAGGACAAAGCCACATGCGTATTTACGTGGACGGCACGACCAAAAAATTGCACTCCTACTATATTACAAGTATGGGAAGCTCAGCCTATGGTTCGAGTTCGACGATCACCTTGGATACTGATCAATGGTATCATGTGGCTATTAGTTATAAAGGTACTTCAGGAATGACCAAGTTATATGTCAATGGTGAATTGGAACAATCGGGTTCCATTCCTGCGGGGACATTGTCTACTAATCCTATTTATGCACATCCAGATTTCAATATCGGTCGTCATTCTAGATTGGACAACTCCTATTTCAAAGGTGCTATCGATGAAGTGCGTGTCTTCAATGCCGTCTTGACTGATAGTCAGTTACAGCAAATGGTCTATCAAGAGATAGAGCAAGATGGGGCGAATATCAAGGGAGCCATCATGAATAAGAATATTACGGATATCGCTACAAATACAGCCTTACCATGGGCCAATTTACAGGCCTATTACCCAATGACTAAAATTCTCACAGGTAAGACCACAGATGCCTCTGGTTATGGACGTGATGCTGACCTCAAGAATATAATCACGGTACAACCACAAACCGCACCGATGCCATACGAAACAGTTTCTGACGGTACTTGGACCACAGAAGGCACATGGCTTCATGGTGATGTCTGGGACATCGAAGATGTAGCAAACAATAAGGATTGGAGCATTGTCTCTATAAAAAATCATATAACAACATCCGACTCGCATAGCCAATTGGGCTTGATGATAGATACTGGAAGAACTTTAACTGTTAGTGGCGATAATGCCATCACCAACAATTGGTTATTACAATTGGATGGAACTCTTGACCTAGCAGATGATTCCCAACTCATACAATCAAGAAACAGCGATCTGGTCACTTCAGCCACAGGAAAAATACTGAGACGCCAGGAAGGAAATAATGATTTCTATTGGTACAACTATTGGTCATCACCAGTGGGTATTACAGGTGCCACCGCACTTAGTGACAATAATCGCACAAGCAACAATACCAATAACAGCCCTTTCAACATCGATATGCTCATGGATGGTATTGGAACCACTGCCATGCAGTTCACCTCCGCGTATGATGAAGTGGGCAAGATCAGTGACCGTTGGCTATACACCTTCCAGAATGGGATTACCTATTACGATTGGGTGACTTTGGCTCCAGGAAGTGACATACAACCAGGCGTAGGATACACACAGAAAGGAACTGGAAATGCTGGAACCGAACAACAATATACCTTTGTAGGGAAACCAAACAACGGGACTATCCTTATCCCAGCAACCGATGTGCCTGATGCAGGCAATGAAAGTGAACAGGATGTCACCTTGACAACCACACTTATCGGGAACCCGTATCCATCGGCTTTGGATGCCAGACAATTCATCAGTGATAATGCAGGAGTTATCCAAGGAACCATCTTGTTATGGGAACAGTGGGCAGGAACATCACATTGGCTTGCAGAATATGAAGGCGGTTATGGATTCATTAATAATTTCGCTACTGAGCGAGCGTATCAATATCCTGGTATTCCTATTGCGGACCAAGTTCAAACACAGGGTATCAAAATTCCTACCTACTATTTACCAGTAGGTCAAGGTTTTTTCGTAGAAATTGTCAATAATGGTGATATTGAGTTCAATAACGGACAACGAGTATTTATCAAGGAAAGTGATGCTGATGGGGTCGATCCAAATAGCGGCTCGTCATTCTTCAGGGATGGGAATGAACCTGTGACAGAAGAATCATCTACAGAGAACAGGGTTGATGAAATGCAAATACTACGATTGGAATTCGGTGTTTCTAATGGAGCCAGTAGAAGTTTCGTATTAGGCTTTAGTGACTTCACCACTGATGGTTTCGATTATGGTTATGATGGTGGTTTGATCACTAATCCACCTGCGGATGATATGGGCAGTATCTTCAACGGTGAACAATATGTCATACAAGCTTTCGCTCCGATCACACCTGAAAAGGAAGTGAACCTGGTTATGCATTCTTCAGGCAATTTCACCCATACCTTGAAATCAACTGAAATAACGAACATCCCTGAAAGTCAACCTTTACTGATACGAGATAACTTAACGGGTAGTATATATGACTTAAGAAGCACAGAACCTTATAATTTTACATCAGAGTCAGGCACATTTACTAACAGATTCAAAGTAATTTTTACGAACCCTACACTTTCAGTCAATGATGCCATTTTGGATACCCTGTTGATCTTTATGGACAATGGACAAGACATGCTTATAGTAAAAGGTCTTGATCAAAATGTAAAGAGCATGTCCCTAACAAATATGCTTGGACAGGCAGTTAGGACATTTAATAACATAGAGAAAAATACCTTGAATAATGGTGTTTATATCGGCGACCTTAGTTCTGGGGTCTACCTAGTGAACCTCATAACCGAGGATAACCTCAAGCTCAATAAAAAAATCATTTTGGAGTAATTTAGCTATTAATCCGATGCTGAAAGCCCTTGTCTTTATTGATGAGGGTTTTCTTTTATGGCGCAGGATTTGGTATGATAGCATGTACCGCATTGATCTGTTCTAAAATGCCCTCTGATAATGTAATATTAACACTATCGATATTTTCTTTTAATTGCTCCAAATTTGTAGCCCCGATAATATTACTAGTGATAAATGGTTGTTGCGTTACAAAAGCCAAAGACATTTGTGCTAAACTCATATTATTCTCTTCAGCTATTCGCAAGTATCTTTTTGTCGCTTCTGTAGATTGTTCACTACTATACCTTGCAAATCGTGGAAATAATTTTAAGCGCGCGTTGTCTCCTTCAATATTCTTTATGTATTTACCTGAAAGCACACCAAATGCCATTGGAGAATAAGCCAACAACCCGATATTTTCGCGTATGGAAATCTCTGCAGCATCACCTTCAAATACGCGATTTAACAACGAATAGGCATTTTGTATCGTAACCATTCTAGGAAGATCATGCGTTCTCGACTCTTCCAAATAGCGCATCATTCCCCAGGCTTTCTCATTGGATATGCCTACATGACGAATTTTCCCAGCTTTAATTACTTGGTCTAAAGAATGAAGAACTTCATTGAAATTATCTTCCCATGTATCACTGGGTGTAGGGGTGTAATCTCGCACCCCAAACGTATTGGTCTGACGTTCTGGCCAATGTAACTGATATAGATCTATATAATCTGTTTGTAAACGTTTCAATTCTAAATTAACCGCCTCATTTATAGCGTCAGCACTAAATCCTGTCGTTCTAATGTGCGCCGTATAATCGCCAGGTCCAGCTATTTTCGATCCCAGGATAATCTTATCTCGATTACCGGTTTTCTTGAACCAATTTCCTATAATTTCACTTGTTCTCCCTGACATTTCTGCCGTTGCCGGAACAGGATAAAGTTCCGCGGTATCAAAAAAATTAACACCTTTTTCAAAGGCCATATCCATTTGGGCATGACCTTCATCTTCGGTGTTCTGGTTTCCCCAGGTCATGGTACCTAGACATATTTTGCTGACTTTTATATCGGTATTTGGAAGTGTAGTATATTTCATTTTCAATAGACAGATTAATTTATTTCAAATATAGAAAGACCATTCAGTTTATAAAACTAGAATGGTCTTATTTATATAGTGTTTAGGCAAGACCTAAATATCATTTAAAAGTTTCGTTATTTCGTCAAGTTTAGGAGTCAATATTACTTCAATGCGTCTGTTTTTGGCTTTGCCTTCCGCCGTCGAATTAGTGCCTATTGGTGCAAATTCACCTCGCCCAGCGGCAGTGAGATTCTCAGCCTTGATTTTGCTATTCTCCCTTAGTATTTGCACAATCGCAGTCGCTCTTTTAGTAGATAAGTCCCAGTTGTCTTTCATTTGACCATTTCCCGAGTAAGGGACATTATCTGTGTGCCCCTCGATCAAGATGGCTATTTCTGGGTTCTCTGCCAAGACACTGCCTAGTTGCTTTACAGCCTGACGACCTTCAACACCAACTGCCCAGCTTCCAGAGTTGAATAACAATTTATTTTCCATCGAGATATAGACCTTACCGTCTCGTTGCTCGACGGTTAGTCCTTTGCCTTCAAAATTGGTCAAGGCTGCAGAAATAGCATCTTTTAGACTGCGCATCGCTGCATCTTTAGAGGCTATCAACCCTTCTAGTTCTTGAACGCGATTAGACCTTGCTTCTAGCTCTTTCTTGATTTGATCCAAACGTGATCTTTCAGCAGCCAGAGCTTGTTCTTTCGCTTCAAGCTGAGCCAATAATTCTCTATTTTTTTTAGAGTTAGCAGCCAAAGCTGTAGAACTATTTTTTTCTAAAGCATCATAAGACGATTTTAGATTATCAAGATTATTTTTTGTTGCAGTATATTCGTTTTGGAGCTTGTCTCTTTGAGCCAATGTCTCGTCATAAAGCTTCTTGAGTTTGTTTAGCGCGTTTTCAGTTTCGTTCTTGGATTTTAAAAGACCTTCATTTTCATCCGAAAGAGAACGATGTTCTTTTTTCAAATCTGCATATTTATTCTCTAGGTCTTTATAGACCTTTGGTGATACACATGATGAAATCAGGCCAATTAGTGCTATTACTATTAAATGTTTCTTGATCATTTTTGAGATTTTATTCTATTTCTACTAATATTGGGCAATGGTCACTATGCACTGCTTCTGTCAATATAACGGCGCGTTTTATCTTTTCTTGTAATGGTTTTGTAACCATGGCATAATCCAAACGCCATCCCTTGTTATTAGCTCTGGCATTGGCACGGTAACTCCACCAACTAAATTGTTGGTTTTCAGGATTTAAGAATCTAAATGAATCAATAAGTCCACTATCAATAAAATTATCTAACCATTCGCGCTCTTCAGGTAAAAAACCTGAAACACCTTTCATTTTAGGATTATGAATGTCAATAGGCTCATGACAGATGTTATAATCTCCACAAACCACCAAATTCGGTCTATTCTTTCTTAGCCTTGTCACATAGTCAAGTATTAAATCCATATACTCAAATTTATGGGATAGCCTAGCATCATTTGTTCCAGAAGGTAAATACATACTCATAACAGATAGGTCACCGAAATCAGCACGAATATTACGACCCTCAAAATCCATTGATTCTATTCCTGTCCCGTATTCTATATGATCGGGTTCTGTCTTACTTAAAATGGCGACACCACTATATCCTTTTTTCTGGGCACTATACCAATAGTTGTAGTTGTAACCGGCATCTTCAAAAATTGTAAGGTCTAATTGCTCCTTCATTGCCTTTATTTCTTGAAGGCAAATCACATCAGGATCGGCACTTTTAAGCCAATCAATAAAGCCCTTGTTAATGGCAGCTCGGATACCATTGACGTTATAGGAAATGATTTTCATTTGTATGGTTTGGTAGTTTTAGCTAAAATAAATAAAGCCCTACTTTTATGCTATTATTTAACGGCAGATTAACGGATATAATAATCTGGGCGATTATTAGTTTTACTACTGGATGAAAACTAGGTTGTATATGCTTGCTTTTTTTGTTGGTTTCTGGGGTTATGCCCAAGAAACAACATCTAATTATAGAATTAAAAAACTACCGGTATCTGATACTATTGTTATTGATACGGTGAGCATCAATTCGAGGCAATTTATTATAAAGCGAAAAGATGGTTCTGTTATCGATTCTGCAGAGTATACCGTAGATTTTGCCAAAGGATTGTTGAGATTCAATAATCCAATTTCGGAAGACTCTGTAACCGTGGAGTACCTTCGCTACCCTGATTTCTTGACCAAAGAATATTTTCAGCTTAATAAGAATATTATTGTGGAGGATACGGATGATCTCAATAAATTATACAAACTATCACGATCAAGAACCACAAATACATTCATACCCTTTGATGGACTCACCACTTCAGGTAGTATTTCACGGGGTGTGACCGTTGGTAACAACCAGAATTCGGTATTGAATAGTGAATTAGATCTTCAGATCACAGGAAAGTTGAATGATAAAGTGTCACTTCGAGCTTCTATTCAAGATGCGAATATTCCGTTACAAGAAAGTGGATATTCGCAAAGACTCGATGAATTTGATGAGGTATTCATAGAGCTCTATAGTGAAAAATGGCGTATACGAGCGGGTGATGTGGACTTACAAAATACAGGGTCTTATTTCGCGAATTTCACAAAGAAAGTACAAGGCCTAGCCGTTAATGCCGATTTAGGCCAAGGAGATGTGAACACAAATGTGTTTGCCTCTGGGGCATTGGTAAGAGGGCAATTCAGCAGGAGTCAATTTACCGCTCAAGAAGGGAATCAAGGACCTTATAAATTACAAGGACCAAATGGGGAGCTATATGTTCTTATCGTGTCGGGAAGTGAAACAGTTTACGTAAATGGTGTTACTGTTGTACGCGGGGAGAACAAGGATTATGTAATTGATTACAACGCTGGGGAAATTAGGTTTAATGCTACATATCCTATCACTTCTGAAATGCGTATTACAGTTGATTATCAATATAGTGAACGAAATTATTCTAGATTCATAGCGTTTGCAGGAGCGAAACACGAAAGTGACAAGCTAATCATAGGGGCGTCTGTATATTCAGAAAAAGATGCCAAGAATCAATCTTTGCAACAGAATCTTTCGACAGAGCAAGTCGAAATACTGGCCAATGCTGGAAACGATATATCACTAATGGTTGCACCATCTGAAGTGCCTGAAGTTTTTTCTGAGAATAGGATTCTCTATAAAAAAGAATTAATAAATGGCATTGAAGCCTTTGTGTTCTCTAACGATCCGAATGATGATTTGTTTAGTGTACGCTTTACCTTGTTAGGGGATAACCAGGGAAATTATATTTTGAGTAGTACTAATGCAATCAGTAATATCTTTCAATATGTACCACCAATTGCTGGCGTGCTGCAAGGTAATTTCGAACCTATTATTCAACTAGTGGCTCCTAAAAAATTGCAGATTGCCGTTGTTAATGGAAGTTACCGACCGACGGATAATACGGCGATAAGTTTTGAGGCAGCAGGAAGTAAATTTGATCAAAACTTATTTTCCGGACTTGATGATGCTGGTAATGATGGCTTTGCAGGAAAGTTGGAAGTTGCTCAAACTATCATTAAATCAGATAATTTATGGAATCTCAATGCAATTGTGAATACCGATTTTATTGATGACACCTACCAATCCATAGAACAATTGTACAATGCCGAATTCTCAAGGGATTGGAATTTAGACATGCCTTTGGGAGATCAAAGTTTGATTACTGGAGGTTTAAATCTCTCGCATAATATAAAAGGTAGTGCAAGTTATAATTTTGAGCATCTTAATTATGCGGAGAATTTTAGCGGTAATCGTCATGTTCTCAATAGCAATTTGATGTTTGGGAAATGGCATATATATTCAAATTCAAGCTACTTAAATGCACGATCATCTATCAATGAATCCAATTTTTTAAGGTCATTCAATAGAATAACTTATAGTTTCGATAAAAACTGGGTTGGAACAAAACTCAGTATTGAGGATAATCAACAAACAGAAATTGCAAGTCAGCAATTAACACCACTCAGTCAAAAGTTCAATACTTACGAAGTGTTCTATGGTATCGGAGACAGCACACAAGTGTTTGCTGAGGTCGGCTATAAATATCGCATTAATGATAGTATCAGGAACAATAACCTAGAAAAAGTAAATACTTCAAACACCTATTATTTGAAGTCCAAGATGATTCAAAATAAACGCACTAACCTGTCTGTATATTTAAATTATAGAACGCTTAATAATACAGATACTACTGTGGAAGACGAAAAATCATTGAATTCAAGACTTCAATACAGTCAGCGTTTTTTTGGAGATCTCATAAATTGGAATACAGTATTCGAAACTAATTCTGGAACATTGCCTCAACAAGATTTTACATATATAGAAGTAGAGCCTGGTCAGGGAATTTATACTTGGAACGATTATAATGAAAATGGCATTCAAGAATTGGAGGAATTTGAAATCGCTCAATTCCAGGATCAAGGATCATATATACGCGTCTTATTGCCAAATAGAGTGTTTATAAAAACACATCAAAACAGATTTAGCCAGATACTCACAATAAATCCATTACAATGGTCGGGATCAGAAAACAGAATCAAGAAATTCTGGTCCAAATTCTATAATCAAACCTCATATTTAATTGACAGAAAAACTAGAAGAGAAGGAGATGGGTTTGATATAAATCCATTCGTTACTAATTCTGATAATCAATTGGCTCTTAATCTGAATCTAAGGAATGTATTGTTTTATAATAGGGGTAAGCAGCGCTATACCACTTCATACACTTATTTAGTGAATAAAACGAATAATCTTTTATCCATCGGGTCTATAGAAAGTAATTTAAAAAGCCACCAGTTGGCATTCAATCATAAATTTGCCACTAATTGGTTGATTACTATAGAATCCAGCTTGGGTAACAATGAGAACATCAGTGAGAATTTTACCAGTAAGAATTTTAATATTGATGCTATTAGATTCAATCCGAAGTTATCATACTTACTAAGTGACAATACACGTTTTGATGTTTTCTATCAATTGACCAATAAGGAGAATACCATTAATGCGATGGAAGTTCTAGAGCAACAGAAATATGGGCTGTCGTTTTCGTACGCTAACTTACAGAAAGTAGCCCTGAATGGTGAGTTCAATGTGTTTTCGAATACGTTTGAAGGCTCGGCCAATTCGCCTGTTGCCTACCAGATGCTTGAAGGACTGCAACCAGGAACCAATTTCACATGGAGTCTTTTGGCACAAAAAAAATTAACTAAATTCCTGGATTTGAACCTAAATTATTTTGGTCGAAAAACTGAAACAAGTAACACTATTCACACTGGCACGATTCAGTTAAAGGCTTATTTCTAATAGTCGCCCTTACTCGCGCAACCTTTTGATACTTTTTGCATCCAATGATGGTATAATATTTGATTAAATTGAACCTTAACTATTAAAAACCATTTATGAAAAAGCTAATAATAACGATTGTATTAGCAGCATCTTTTTTTTATTCTAACGCGCAACAATTAGATAATCTTGATATAGATCTTAAACGAAATGAAGTCCGTATTAACGGTCTTTATTTAGTTCTAGGAGCTTTTGAGGGAAGTTATTCTTATGTGCTCAACGACGAATCTACAGTTGGTATTTCCCTATTGCTGCCATTTGATGACGATATTAGCGATGATTTAAATTACTATGTATCTCCATACTATCGTTTTTTCTTTGGAAAAAAACCTGCAGCCGGTTTCTTTTTAGAAGGATTCGGGATGCTAAACTCTATAAAAGATAGAAATACGTTTTTAACAGATATTAATGGAGATGTTGTAGAGACCACAAAAGAAGAGAACATTACAGATTTTGCTCTCGGAATAGGTCTTGGAGGTAAATTCATCACCAAAAGAGGCCTTATAGGCGAGGTGAATTTCGGCGTTGGCAGGAACCTGTTTAATGGATACGACAATGGAAGTGGAACTGATATTGTTGCGAAATTTGGAGTTTCATTAGGTTACAGATTCTAGTATTTAGCACAGTATTATATAAAAAAGTGGCTTAATTAAGCCACTTTTTTATTGATAATTCCTCAGCTAAGATTGAATGTAAGTCACTTATCTTAACGCGTTTTTGCTCCATAGAATCTCGTTCTCTTAATGTTACGGTTTGGTTTTTTAAAGTGTCATGATCGATTGTGATACAGAATGGTGTCCCTGCAGCATCTTGCCGTCTATAACGCTTACCAACAGCATCTTTTTCGTCATAAAACACCGTGTGTTCCCACTTAAGGTCATCGACGATTTGATGAGCAATTTCCGGTAAACCGTCCTTCTTTACTAATGGGAATACCGCAACTTTTGTTGGCGCCAAGATATTTGGTAATTTCAATACGGTCCTAGTGCTTCCATCTTCTAAGGTTTCTTCTTGGAGTGATTTTGAGAAAATCGCCAAGAACATGCGGTCTAGACCAATAGATGTTTCCACAACATACGGCACATAGCTTTCATTTAATTGTGGGTCAAAGAATTTTAGTTTTTTCCCTGAAAACTCTTCATGTGCTTTAAGATCGAAATCGGTCCTCGAATGGATACCTTCCAGTTCCTTGAAACCAAATGGGAAATTAAACTCTATATCAGTAGCGGCATCTGCATAATGCGCTAATTTATCATGGTCATGAAAACGGTAGTTCTCTTCTCCCAAACCTAGGGATAAATGCCATTTTAAACGTGTTTCTTTCCATTTTTCGTACCATTCCTTTTGTGTTCCTGGTCGCACGAAAAACTGCATTTCCATTTGTTCGAATTCGCGCATCCTGAAAATGAATTGTCTCGCAACAATCTCATTACGGAATGCTTTTCCTGTTTGAGCAATTCCGAACGGAATTTTCATACGTCCAGTTTTCTGAACATTCAAGAAATTCACAAAAATACCTTGAGCCGTTTCAGGACGTAAATACAGATCCATTGCAGTTTCCGCAGAAGCACCTAATTTTGTGCCAAACATTAAATTGAACTGGCGTACGTCTGTCCAATTCCTACTTCCAGTTTCTGGGTCTGCAATCTCCAATTCTTCAATTAGGGCCTTGACATCTTGTAGGTCTTCATTTTCTAGGGACTTACCCATACGAGCAAGGACATCTTCTCGCTTCTGTAAATAACCCAATACTCTTGGGTTGGTTGTTTTATATTGTTCTTCATCAAAAGAATCACCAAAGCGTTTGGCAGCTTTAGTTATTTCCTTTTGTGCTTTCTGAAGTAGTTTTTCAGCATAATCCTCAATCAAGACGTCAGCGCGATATCGTTTTTTGGAATCTTTATTGTCAATCAATGGATCGTTGAAGGCATCTACGTGCCCTGATGCTTTCCAGGTTGTTGGATGCATAAAGATAGCGGTATCTATGCCGACTATATTTTGGTGCAATTGCACCATGCTTTTCCACCAATAGTCACGAATGTTTTTTTTCAATTGAGCACCATTCTGCCCATAATCATAAACAGCACTTAAACCATCATAAATCTCACTACTTTGAAATATGTAGCCATACTCTTTAGCATGTGCTATTACCTTCTTGAATGTATCGTCTTGATTTGCCATGCTGCAAAAATAAAAAACCGCTCTTAATTAAGAACGGTTTACAAACATATTAAATGTTATTATCTAATTTAAATTGATTTCGGTACTACCTAGTTTTTTTTCGTCATGAAAAACATTCACGAAATAAGTGCCTTTAGTAAAGATTTTTTCATCTTTTCCAGCTTGAGCTCTAACACAAACATCAAAGACGTCATTATCATAATCTATCAATGCTTTGGTGCTATAAATTAGGGAATAATCACCAAATTTCTTGGATATCTTTTCTCCAATAACGTTACTATTGGGATTGAGAATTTGTATGTAAATATTTTTTTCTCCTTTTTCAGCAAGAGAGTTTTTAGCTAGTGTAAAACAGATTTCCATGACATCGGTGCGCTTGGCCTTATCGGTTTCAACTTGTTTCCCTGAGATTTTAGTCTTAAAGGCAGTAGCTGAAAAAGAATTAGCCGTTAAGATGGATCCTTTCTTTACGTTTTCTGCGAGAAGCATATTTCGTTCTGAAAGTTCATTGTTCACATCGGTTTGTTCCTCTAGACGCTTGACAACGGCTTTCTTGACTTTGTGCAATTGTTGGTTTTCTTCTTTTAAGGAATTGGCCAATGCCAATAAATCCTCACGTTCATCATTCAAATATGAAATTTGATTTCGGTATTTAGAAATGATAAAAACACTGGCCTCCTGAAGTTTAAGGGAATCCAACATTTTAAGGGTTCGTTCTTTGGCTAACATTAATTCCTCTTTGATATCTTCATTCTCAAACATCAATTCGTCATACCTTATAATGATTTGGGAAAGTTCATTTTCAACTATTTTCTTCTCTTGAGCCAAGAATACTTTTTGCTCATTTAGTTCATTATAACTTGATAAGCTATATGCGCCTAAAGAAATCATGGCGACTAATAGTACACCAATAATTAACCTATAGTTGAATGCCTGAGGGTTGACGATCATTAGAATTTCAGTAATTTTTATGCTAAATTATAAATAATAGGCCTAGCACATTATTTTAATCGATAAAGCGATCAAAAATTTGTTGAATTATTGTTTAGTACCAATTTATTCGATTAAATGAAATGCCAAGTGCTATTTAATTTTGAGGTTAATTGTATATTTAATTATCTTAATGAAACTGATATCACCAATAGTCGATTTGTTTTTCCCACCGGTTTGCATGGCATGCAATGCTATTATCCCGGAAAAGAAGTTGGTGATTTGTGTAGACTGCAGACACAATCTCCCTGTAACCAACTTTCATTTTGATGATTCAGATTATGTTAAGAAAGTCTTCTATGGAAGATTGGAATTGGAAAATGCAACATCGCTATTGAGGTTCCATAAAAAGGGAATTGTTCAGCAACTTATACACAACCTGAAGTATCGTGGTCATGAAGGCATAGGTGAGTTTTTAGGGAACTGGCTAGGAGAGGAATTGAAGGATATCGAATCTTATAAAAACATTGATTTGGTGATACCTGTACCACTTCATAAAAGTAAATTGAAAAAACGAGGATATAATCAAGTTGCTAAATTTGGACAACAAATTGCTGAAGCTTTAGAAGTGCCATATGAAGATGAGGTGCTTGTTAAAACATCTTCAACGCTAACTCAGGTGTTTAAGAAGCGTGAAGCCCGTTGGCAAAGAAATAATCAAATTTTTACAATTCAGAATGTTGAACGATTGAATGGTAAACACATACTATTGGTCGATGATATCATAACCACGGGCGCTACGATGGAGGCGTGTGCCAACATCCTTACAAAAACTCACAACAATAAGTTAAGTATTGCCACAATGGCAATTGCTTAACAACACCAATTATTATGTTAAACCTACTGTAATAAAGCATTCTTTTCCCTTTCTGCTTCTCTATAAAAAGAAACCGTAGCTGATGCTATGCTTTATTTTTCTAACTCGCATAAAGAAAAAATAACCATTTTATTTTCCAGAATATTCAACCCAATAACTGGTGTAATAATTTCGTTACATATAAATATATCGTTAATTTGTGCCTGTAATCCATCGATTCATGAATAATAAAGTCGTCTCAAATATCATTTCAGCAATTGTCATTTGTATCGTGATATCAGCATGCGCAAATAGAGCTACAATTAGCGGTGGAGAGAAGGATTTGGAACCACCAATAATCACCAAGGAAACACCAGAGAATTTCTCTACTAATTTTACCGAAAACGAAATCAGGATCTATTTTAACGAGTATGTGAAAATCAAAGATGTACAAAAGCAACTGATCATTTCACCTCCGATGAAAACGCAACCTGAAATCACCCCTCTTGGCGGCGCTAGCAAGTTTGTGACAATCAAGATCTATGACACGTTACAACCGAATACGACCTATGCTTTTAATTTTGGACAAAGTATTGTAGATAATACTGAAGGGAATCCTTATTCTTTCTACAGATATGTGTTTTCAACGGGTGATTATATAGACTCCCTTAGTGTAAGCGGGAATATTTTGGATGCCGAAAAACGAAAACCTGAAGATTTTGTATCGGTAATGCTATATGAAGTTGATTCAATTTTTACCGACTCCGTGATCTATAAGGAATCTCCAAAATACATAACCAACACTCTCGATAGTACAACGACTTTTAAGCTTGAAAATCTCAAGGCAGGTGAGTATTTAATGATCGCTCTTAAGGATGAGAATAGTAGTAACAGATACGAGCAGAAAACTGACAGGATCGGATTTATTCAAGAGCACATTACGATACCTACAGATCGATTATTTGACCTCAAATTATTCAAGGAAGAAACGGATTTCAAGGTAAATAGACCGAAGCAAAAGGCAGGCAACAAAATAGCTTTTGCTTTTGAAGGTGATGCCAAGGACTTGAAAATCAATTTACATATTGCTAAACCTGAGGGTTTTATCAAAAGAGTTACAAAAGACCCTAAATCAGATACGTTGTATTATTGGTATGCACCTAAAATTGAAATGGATTCTCTGTTGTTTTCAGTCAGTAATAAGGCATATTTGGATTCCATGTATGTCAAAATGCGTGATATGCAGAAGGATACGCTAGTGATCAAGCCGGTTCAATCAGGGATTTTAAAATTAAACGAGAACCTTGAAGTTGAAGGCTCGATACCATTTAAGTCAATTAATACAGAAAACATTAGCCTAATGGATAAAGATTCGGCAGATGTAAAATTTACTATCAAGTTGGATACATTACAAAATCGGTATGTTTTTGATTTTGAAAAGAAAGAAGACGATACCTACAGAATGCAATTATTGCCTGGAGCTCTAACAGACTTGTTTGAAAACCAAAATGACACCCTTACTTACAATTTGAAGACAAAGAATGTCTCCGATTATGGTAAAGCTAGAATAACTTTGGTCAATGCTGTGTATCCAGTCATTGTTCAGTTAACCGATGCCCAGGGCAAAGTTGGTGCTGAACTTTATGGAGAAAGAAACCAACCATTCGATTTTGATAATCTAAATCCTTCTAAATACTTTATACGCGTAATTTATGATACTAATAAAAATGGTAAATGGGATACGGGCAATTACTTAAAGAAAACACAACCTGAGCGTATTAGTTATTCTAAAGAAATGATAGATGTTCGGGCAAACTGGGATATTATTGAAACCTTCACCTTAAAGTAAAAGTATCGCGGTCATTCAGGAATTGTAATTTTTGTCGGTAATTCTTTAAATGGTCCTTGGATAGTGTTGCAATGATCGTTGCTTCATTATCTTCTTCGCTTTCTGCAATGACATTACCAAACAAATCATAAACAGCTGAATGGCCAGGATATTCCAAGCTATTTGCATCCAATCCTACACGGTTCACGCCTATACAATAGCTCATGTTCTCTATTGCTCTGGCTTTTAGCAATGCATCCCAGGCAGCAATTCGGGGTTTGGGCCAATTAGCCACATAAAACAGAAGATCATAGTCTTGTATATTTCGAGCCCAAACGGGGAAACGAAGATCATAGCAGATCAACGGATTGATTTTCCAGCCTTTATAGTCTATTATAGAATGTTTTTTGCCGGCTGTATACACTAAATGTTCGCCTGCCAATGTAAACGTATGACGCTTGTCGTACGTATGAATCAGTCCTGAAGGCTCCACAAAAAACAAACGATTATAGAAATCATTATCTTCAGATATCACCAGACTTCCGGTTATGGCAGCCTGTGTTTCGTTCGCCATTTGTTTCATCCATTCTACAGTATTGCCTTGCATGGTTTCAGCAATAATATTGGGATTCATAGTAAAACCAGTCGTAAACATTTCTGGCAAGATGATTAGGTCTACAGTATCCTTGATGTCATTAATTTTCCTTGAAAAATTCAATAGATTCTGGATAGGATTTTCCCAAACCAAATTTGCTTGAAGGAGTGCGACGGTCAAATGTTTTTGCATAGACTAAAATTACAGTATTTCAATCAAGGCATAAAATTAAATGCGTAATTTAAAGGGCTTTTAACAACCAATCAAATGAAAAATAACTTCCTCTTACTGCAGATCTTTCTGTTTGTTTTAGTTACTCCTGTCGCATCACAGAATATCAATTATTTTCCAGAACGGAATGCGGAATGGGAAACTAAGAACCCTTCATTTTACAAGATAGATTCCAATAAATTGAAGGAGGCAGTTACATTTGCTGAGGCCAATGAATATTCGGGATCAATGGATTTACGAATAGCAATTCTAAAAGGATTTGAAAGAGAACCATTTCATCAAATCCAAGGGCCAACCAAAAAACGAGGAGGACCTGCTGGTATGATTTTGAAGAACGGGTATGTTGTTGCACAATGGGGGGATACCAGGCGAGTGGATATGACTTTCAGCGTGACGAAGAGCTTCTTATCAACTGTTGCTGGATTGGCCTATGACCAAAAACTAATTGCAAGTGACACTGATAAAGTCGATCATTATATCTGGGATGGCACTTTTGATGGTGATCATAATTCTGAGATTACATGGCAACATTTATTACAGCAGAATTCTGATTGGTCGGGCGAGCTTTGGGGAGGTAAGGATTGGGCAGACAGACCACCAAAAGAAGGTAATTTAGATGATTGGAAACTCAGGAAGCTCGTGCAACCAGGAACCGTCATGGAGTATAATGACGTTCGTGTAAATGTACTTGCCTATTCTTTGACCCATGTATGGAGACAACCACTGCCCAAAGTCTTGAAAGAACATATCATGGATAATATTGGCGCCTCAACCACATGGCGCTGGCATGGATACGAACACGCTTGGACAGAGATTGATGGTATTAATATGAAATCGGTTACTGGAGGCGGACATTCTGGTGCAGGAATTTTTATTTCTGCAGAAGACATGGCTCGCTTCGGGTTGCTTTTTTTGAATGATGGCGTTTGGAACGGGAAGCGACTGATCAGTAGCGAATGGATCAACAAAGCAACGACACCATCCATACCCAATGCGAATTATGGTTATATGTGGTGGTTAAACCAACAAGGAAGTCGGCATTGGGAGGGTTTATCTGAGAATATTTATTACGCTGCAGGATTTGGTGGGAACTTTATCGTAATAGATAAGGAAAATGACCTCGTGGTCGTCACTCGATGGTTAGAGCCATCAAAAATCGGTGATTTTATGCGACAAGTAAATGCTGCTATTAAATGAATTTGATTTTTAAGAAATGTACCGTTGATGACCTAGATCTTTTGATCGATGTGTCGAGAACTTCTTTTATCGATGCATTCGAGAAAGACAACAACCCAGATGATTTTAAGAGATACATTGCAAGGGCGTTCAATACCGAGCAAATGTCTTCTGAACTATTGAATCCAAATTCATCATTTTATTTCTTGCTACATGATGCGAGTCTTGTTGGTTATGTAAAACTCAATAGAAAAGATGCCCAAAAAGAACAGTTTGACCTTAAGGCCATAGAACTAGAACGAATTTATATTTTTAAAGAATTTCAAGGAAATAAAATGGGTCAAGAAGCTTTATATACGGTCATGGATATGGCTAAAACAGGAAATGCTTCATGTCTATGGTTAGGCGTTTGGGAAAAGAACACTAAAGCCATTGCGTTTTATAAAAATAATGGATTTTCGGTCTTCGGTAAGCATCCATATTTAATAGGCGAGGATGAACAATATGATTTCATGATGAAACTAGAATTTTAGATAAAAATAGATTTATAAGTTTTTTATTAT
>CBESOB010000006.1:0-32930 GCA_965530995.1 uncultured Flavobacteriaceae bacterium | reverse complement strand
TGCGAAACACTTTGATCGATCTTAAGCTCTGGGGTGATATTGCTATTCAATGTTATGTGTAGATTCTCTTTATCCGAAATCAATTCGGTGACCACTCCTAAATCCTCAATAATTCCTGTAAACATTGTTCTTTATTTGATTAACTTTGAGGCTTAAAATTACGAACAAAAGTTGGCACTTTATATTTATGAGTGAACAAAAAATAAGGGTAGGGATATCCATCGGAGACCTTAATGGTATAGGAGGTGAAGTTGCTTTAAAAACCTTGGCGGATAATAGGATTCTTGATTTTTGCACACCAGTGATATTTGCATCCACTAAGACAATCTCATTTTATTTAAATCACTTTAAGTTTAAGATCGATTTCAATGGCATTAATACCCCTAGCCAAATCATCGATGGGAAAGTGAATGTTCTTAATGTTTGGAAAGAGACTCCAAAAATTGAATTTGGACAAGAAAACATTGGAATTGGAGCCCTGGCGGTAAAGTCATTAGAGTCCGCAACTCTGGCATTGAAGAATAAAGATGTAGATGTGTTACTCACGGCACCTATCAATAAACACAATATTCAATCAGACACCTTTAAATTTCCTGGGCACACCGATTACCTTGCCCAAGAACTAGAAGGCGAAAGCCTTATGTTTATGGTCACGGACAACCTGCGGGTTGGATTAATAACGGATCATGTTCCTGTAAAAGACGTGGCGAGTCACATCACAGCGGAGTTAATTACTAAGAAGGTGAACGCTATGCATAAGTCGTTAATACAGGATTTCGGAATTAGGAGGCCTAAAATAGCCATACTAGGAATCAACCCACACACAGGCGACAATGGCGTGATTGGGGAGGAGGATGATACGGTGTTACGACCTGCCATAAAAGAGATCAAAGAATCAGGCAAACTAGTGTTCGGTCCCTATGCGGCCGATAGTTTTTTTGGAAGTGACAATTACAAGAATTTTGATGCTATTTTAGCAACCTATCATGATCAAGGATTGATTCCATTCAAGACCTTGTCTTTTGGTCAAGGCGTTAATTTCACGGCCGGACTGAATAGAGTTAGGACCTCACCGGATCATGGCACGGCCTTCGAGATTGCTGGAAAAGGAGTTGCTGATGAAAGCTCATTTAAAGAGGCGTTGTTCATGGCCATAAAAATCTTCAAGAATCGTAGGCAGTACGAAGGATTGACTGAGAATCAGCTAAAGTTTTCTCCTAGAAAAGCAGATTACAAAAAAAGAGCCTAAACTCAAGGCAATAATCAAAAAATTCATATATTTGCAGGCTCAAATTAGATGGGGACAATGAAGAAGCTGAAAGATTTTACGATTCAATTCGTTGGATTAAAAACAGGAAAACATCTTTTTGACTATAAAATAGACAAGGCGTTCTTTGAAGAGTATGAGTATGACGAGGTAAATGACATTGATGTCACCGCAAAGGTTGAATTCAATAAAAAGGAAACACTCCTTGAACTGAATTTCAATATTTCCGGAATAGTCAATGTGAATTGCGACCTTACCAATGAACCATTTTCCGAGACTATTGAAGGTAGTTTTGATTTAGTGGTAAATTTTGGTGATGATTACAACAATGAAAATGAGGAAATATTAATAATCCCTCATGGTGAATATGAAATCAATGTTGCGCAATATATTTATGAATTGATCGTGTTATCGATTCCATCAAAAAGAATCCATCCAGGAGTGATTGACGGAACATTGCAATCAGACATACTAGACAAGCTCGAAGAATTAAGCCCAAAAGAAAAAGAAAGCAAAACCGCCGAAGACAAAACAGATCCTCGATGGGACACATTAAAGAATTTATTAACGGACAAATAACATATAATGGCACATCCTAAAAGAAAAATCTCCAAAACAAGAAGAGATAAAAGAAGAACCCATTACAAAGCCACAGCTGCTCAAATAGCTACTTGCCCAACAACGGGTGAAGCTCATTTATATCATAGAGCACATTGGCATGAAGGGAAACTTTATTACAGAGGTCAAGTTCTAATTGACAATTCTGAAGAAAATTTAGCATAACAATTATGCATACATAATAAAACGCTCAACTATTGAGCGTTTTTTTTATGATTAACATCTACATTTTCCAAAAACCACTTATTTTGTGCAATATTTGATCAAAATTTACTAATTTCATTGAAAATTCGCCCGGAAATGGCGAATTTGATGTTTTTTTGGTCAAAACAATTATATCGATATGAGTAAAATCAGGGCAGCTATTACGGCTGTAGGTGCATATGTACCAGATTTTGTTTTAAGCAATCAGGTTCTAGAAACCATGGTTGATACAAATGATGAATGGATTACGTCGCGAACTGGTATAAAAGAACGACGACTTCTTAAAGAGGAAGGCAAGGGGACATCATTTTTGGCAATAAAAGCCGCGGAAGATCTTATTGCCAAAAGAAAATTAAACCCAGAAGAAATAGATTTAGTCATAGTAGCGACAGCTACACCAGATATGCCTGTAGCAGCCACTTCAGTATTTGTTGCAACAGAGATAGGTGCAGTTAATGCATTTGCTTATGACCTTCAAGCTGCGTGTTCTAGTTTTTTATACGGAATGTCAACTGCTGCTAGTTATATTGAATCTGGAAGATATAAAAAAGTGCTTTTAATTGGTGCAGATAAAATGTCCTCGATCATTGATTATGAGGATAGAACAACATGTATAATTTTTGGAGATGGAGGAGGAGCAGTGCTTTTTGAGCCAAATACAGAAGGTCTTGGTTTGCAAGATGAACTACTAAGAAGTGATGGGATAGGACGTGAATTCTTGAAAATGGAAGCCGGAGGTTCTATTCTTCCAGCAAGTGAAGAGACAGTGAAAAATAAGCAGCATTTCGTTAGACAAGACGGAAAGACGGTTTTTAAATATGCTGTTTCCAATATGGCGGATATAAGCGAGCAAATAATGAAAAGAAATCATCTAAACAATGATGATATTTCATGGTTGGTTGCTCACCAAGCTAATAAACGAATTATTGATGCCACTGCCAGGCGCATGAAATTAGACGATTCTAAGGTTCTTATGAATATTGAGCGATATGGTAATACAACATCGGCTACAATACCTTTACTATTAAGTGACTTTGAAAAACAATTCAAAAAAGGCGATAATATGGTTTTTGCTGCATTTGGAGGCGGATTCACTTGGGGTTCCATTTACTTGAAATGGGCCTATAATTATAAATAATACTGACTAACTAACACTAATCATAATTAATACTAATCACTATGGATTTAAAAGATATTCAAAACTTAATAAAGTTCGTCGCCAAATCTGGAGCTAGCGAGGTCAAGCTCGAGACAGAGGATGTGAAGATTACGATTAAGACTGGACATGATACGGAAACGACTTATGTACAGCAAGTCCCGATTTCTGGACCAATGCAACAAATGGCACCGTTACCACCTGCTCCAGCTCAAGAAGCTCCGGTTGGAACTACTGATACAGCATCTGCAGAGGATTCGAAATACATAACTGTAAAATCTCCTATTATTGGAACATTCTACAGAAAACCATCACCGGATAAACCTGTTTTTATTGAAGTTGGGCAATCAATAAACGAAGGAGATGTTTTATGTGTTATAGAAGCTATGAAGCTTTTCAATGAAATAGAATCTGAAGTTTCCGGAAAGATCATAAAAGTCCTTGTCGATGATTCTTCTCCAGTAGAATTCGATCAACCATTATTTTTAGTGGACCCATCATAACCATTTAAAGATTCCAAAACACAAATCCTAAAATCCATTACTTGGAATTTGGAACTTGGAATTTGAAATTTTTAAACCAGAAGTTATGTTCAAAAAAATATTAGTTGCCAATAGAGGGGAGATTGCACTACGTGTTATAAGAACTTGCAGGGAGATGGGAATCAAGACGGTTGCCGTTTATTCTTCTGCAGATGAAGAGAGTCTACACGTCAAGTTTGCTGATGAAGCTGTAAGAATTGGCCCTGCGCCAAGCAGCGAGTCTTACCTTAAAATGTCAAATATCATTTCTGCTGCTGAAATCACCAACGCGGATGCCATACATCCCGGATATGGGTTTCTATCAGAAAATGCCAAGTTCTCCAAGATATGTGAGGAACATGGTATGAAATTTATTGGGGCATCACCCGAAATGATCGATCGTATGGGAGATAAGGCAAATGCCAAAAAAACCATGAAAGCTGCAGGAGTTCCTGTTGTTCCCGGTAGTGATGGTATTATTGAGGATTTCCCTACATGCCTTAAAGTAGCCAAAAAAACAGGCTATCCTGTTATGCTAAAAGCGTCTGCCGGCGGTGGTGGAAAAGGTATGCGCGGTGTTTGGAAGGAAGAAGACCTTAAAGAGGCATGGGATTCTGCAAGGCAAGAATCAAAAGCTGCATTTGGGAATGATGATATGTACATGGAAAAGCTTATTGAAGAGCCGCGACATATTGAAATACAAATTGTTGGGGATTCTACAGGTAGAGCTTGTCATCTTTCAGAAAGAGATTGTTCGATTCAGCGTCGCCATCAAAAACTAACAGAAGAAGTGCCTTCTCCTTTCATGACGGATGCATTACGTGATAAAATGGGCAAAGCCGCTGTTAAAGCCGCTGAATTCATAAAATATGAAGGGGTTGGAACGGTTGAATTCTTGGTAGATAAGCATAGAAAATTCTACTTTATGGAAATGAATACCAGGATACAAGTAGAACATCCAATTACCGAGCAAGTCATTGATTTTGACTTAGTTCGTGAACAGATATTGGTAGCGGCAGGCGTCCCGATTTCTGGTATTAACTACACACCGAAATTACATTCTATTGAATGCCGTATCAATGCAGAAGACCCCTATAATAATTTTAGGCCTTCACCAGGAAGAATCACAACACTTCACGCTCCTGGCGGTCATGGGATTCGTCTTGATACCCATGTGTACGCTGGATATTCAATTCCGCCGAACTATGATTCGATGATTGCAAAACTCATTACTACAGCGCAAACACGGGAAGAAGCCATTAACAAGATGAAACGGGCTTTGGATGAATTCGTGATTGAAGGTATAAAGACTACCATTCCGTTTCATAGGCAACTCATGGATCACCCAGATTATAGGGCGGGAAATTATACCACGAAATTCATGGAGGATTTCGTAATGGCACCAGAAGTAGAAGAATAATCATTAAAACTCCGAAAGTAATTTCGGAGTTTTTTTATGACACTATCTTACTTACAACAAAACCATTAATTTAGTATCATGAATTTTAGTTATTGGGAAATAAAATCATGGCTGACAGATATTGACTTCACTATTGTTGGCAGCGGTATTGTAGGCCTTAGTTGCGCCCTACAATTAAGAGAACGTTTTCCCAAAGCCAATATTCTAGTGTTGGAAAAGGGCATGCTACCCCAAGGAGCTAGCACAAAGAATGCGGGATTTGCTTGCTTTGGTAGCTTGAGTGAACTCATAAGCGATTTGAATACCCACACCGAAGAGGACGTTTTAGAGCTTGTAAAAAAGCGTGTTAAAGGACTCGAATTATTGCGAGCAACTTTAGGAGATTCGACTATCGATTATCAAGAACACGGAGGGTATGAATTATTTATGAATGCACATGATTCTTTATTTGAAGAATGTCTTGATAAACAAGGTCAAATTAACGCTTTATTGAAACCTGTTTTTAATGACGATGTATTTAGTTTCAAGAACAATTCCTTTGGTTTTGAGAATATAAAATCACAGTATAACTTCAATAAATTTGAAGGGCAGTTGGATACGGGAAAAATGATGCAAGGATTGCTGGATAAAGCGCAATCCAGGAAGATCAGGATACTTAATAATGTCTCGGTTGAGCGGTTTGTGGAAGACGCCAATTCGGTCAAGATCAAGACTAATCATTTTGAATTTTCTACACCTAAACTTCTTGTTGCTACTAATGGATTTGCATCGCAATTACTAGAAGAACATGTGAAGCCTGCTAGAGCCCAAGTGTTGATCACAAAACCAATTGATACCCTGCAGATAAAAGGGACATTCCATTTAGACCAAGGGTATTATTATTTTAGGAATATCGATAATAGAATCCTATTTGGCGGAGGAAGAAACTTAGATTTTAAAGGCGAAGAGACTACTGAATTTGGTCAAACACAAATTATACAAGATACATTAGAAGAGGTATTGAAAACTACTATTTTACCAAACACACCATTTGAAGTTGACTATCGCTGGAGCGGTATTATGGGTGTTGGAAATCAGAAAAAAGCGATTGTCAAACAACTAAGTGATACTATATTTTGCGGTGTGAGACTTGGTGGCATGGGCGTTGCCATAGGAAGTTTAGTAGGTAAAGAATTGGCTGATTTACTATAAATGAAAATCAAAGAACACTTATATAGCGCTTGCCTCAAATTTGTTGAAAACAGATTGCATACTGTTCAAAACACGATAAGTGGAATTCAAGAATCACTTACTTCGGAGACCAAGAGCAGCGCAGGCGATAAGCACGAAACTGGACGCGCTATGTTACAATTAGAACGCGAAAAAGCAGGTCAGCAATTAGCAGAAATTCAAAAACTACAAAAAGTCATTTCTAAAATTGACACGACTAAAAGCGCTTCAAGAGTTGGTCTAGGCAGTATTGTTTATACTTCTCAATCTAACTATTTTATTGCTATTAGTGCAGGCGAAGTTATTATAGATACTATTAAATTTTATGCTATTTCAGCATCAACACCGATTGCTCAATTATTGTTATCAAAACAGGCTGGAGATCTAGTTTCATTTAGAGATCATGAATTCAAGATTACTAATGTTGAGTAGAAAAAAGTTAAAAGATTAAATCATCTCCTTATTCTGAATTAATTTAACAGAATAAATCACTACTCATGAAACGACACCTTTTTTTAATACTATTTTTAAGCAATAGTCTATTTGGGTTTTCTCAAGACACCTCTAGTATCAACTTTATTATCAAAAACCTAGGGGTTAACGTAGATGGTCATTTTAATGCGTTTTCAATTACGGCTGATTTTAACTCAAAAAATAAACTAAAAGGCCTTTCAAGCACTATTGATGTGGCATCAATAAAAACAGGAATTGAATCCAGAGACGAACATATTTTAAAAGAAGACTATTTTTATGTAGAAGAGCATGAATTCATTATTCTTAAAAGTCTTGATCTAACAGAGAAAACAAAGGATAACTACGTTGTAAAAGCAAACATCTCAATTAAAGGGAAGACGAAAACAATCACTATTCCTATAACTGTTGAAACAATAGGAAGCACATACAAAATCACATCAAATTTTGAGATTGATCGTAAAGATTTTGATGTTGGCGGTGGTAGTTTTATACTGAGTAAGAATGTAAAGATTAGTGTTGTCCACTATCAGAAGATTTAAATGATAAAACAAGACCTAGATTTAACAATAATTGGTGGTGGCTTGGCTGGTTTGGTTAGTGCCATTCATTTATCAAAAGCCGGTTTTAAAGTCTTACTCATAGAAAAAAATAAGTATCCAAGACATAAAGTTTGTGGAGAATACGTGTCTAACGAGGTCTTACCATATTTAGAATCATTAGGATTTTATCCCTTGAATTTTGGTGCTAAACAAATTTCTAAATTCGAATTAACCACACATAATAATAAAACCATAAAGGCTAATTTGCCATTAGGAGGATTTGGCATGAGTCGTTATGAAATGGATTTTCAGCTATACCAATTAGCATTAAAAAGTGGTGTTAAGGTTTATCATGACACAGTTATTGATGTAAAATTTGAAGCAGATCAATTTCAAGTTGAGACTAAATCAGATGATGTGTTTATATCTAAAATTGTTATTGGAGCATTTGGGAAACGATCAAATTTAGATGTTAAGCTCAAGCGTAAATTCATCACTAAAAAATCGCCCTATCTAGGTGTTAAAATTCATGTTTCAGGAGATTTTCCAGACAATAAGGTGGCGCTTCATAATTTTAAAGGAGGTTATTGTGGTGTTTCAAAAGTAGAGAATAACAATATTAATCTATGCTACATTACTAATTTTGATGAGTTTAAAAACCATAAAGATATTGCCGCTTTTCAAGAGGAAGTTGTATTTAAAAATAAAGCGCTAAAAACTATTTTCAATAATTCTGAACCGCAATTTGAACAATCCCTTACAATAAGTCAAATTTCTTTCGAAACAAAAAATCCAGTAGAAAACCATATTATTATGTGTGGGGATACTGCAGGCATGATTCATCCATTATGTGGCAATGGGATGGGTATGGCAATTCGTAGCGCACAATTAGCATCACAATTGATTATTGATTATCTTGAAGGAAAAATTGAATCACGTGCTGAATTGGAAAAGAAGTATGTCAAATATTGGTATCAAACTTTTAATTTTAGGCTTAAAGTTGGTCACACCATCGCTTATTTATTTCGACAGGATTGGCTAGCGCCAAAACTTTTAGGCGCCTTAAGACTATTTCCTTTTTTAGTACCAAAAATTATAAAGATGACCCACGGAAAATCCATGAGTGTTTAATGAGTTTGTTTATTGATACAACATACAGAAGTAATGACACTGAATTGATGGATGACTTTTCAATGAAAGGCGATTTGATTCGAGATACTTTGGATAAGCTTGGAAACATTAATAAATGGTTAGGAGGAAATACGATCACTTTAAATGGGATTCAACAATTTTTAAAAGGCCAACCAAAAGATAAAGAATATACCATAATAGATTTGGGTTGTGGTCATGGTGACGTATTGAGATTGGTTGCTGACTTTGGTCGCAAGAGAGATTACCGTTTTAAATTAATTGGGATTGATGCCAATCAAGATGCTATTAGTTATGCTAATGAGTTATCTCAAGATTATCCGGAGCTTTCTTTTAAAAGCACAGATGTTTTTTCAGAAGATGTTAAAGCTATGCCTTGCGATATAGCTTTAGCTACACTATTTTTGCATCATTTTAAAGAAGAAGATATATGCAAGCTATTAAATAACCTTTCAAAGAATGCTACATTAGGCATTGTTGTTAATGATCTGCAGCGAAGTGAAGTTGCTTATGGCTTGTTTAAATTTTTAGGTTTGTTTATTTCAAACTATATGATAAAGCAAGATGGATTAACCTCAATTTTGCGAGCTTTTAAACGTGAAGATCTAGAAAGCTTATCAAAACAACTAAATCTCAAATCACAAATTTGTTGGAAATGGGCCTTCCGCTACCAATGGTTAATTAGAACATAAATGGCAGTAAGAATAACATCAGTTGCTAAGCAATTACCTAAATACACAAGACATACAAAGGACATTTTGCCTTATATTGAGTTGTGGTTAGAGGGTCAAGAGGAGCGTTTTAAAAGAAAGGTCTTGAAGATTTTTGAAAATGCTGCAGTTGATAAACGCTATTCTATAATGGATGCAGAAGAGGTGTTTTTAAAAACATCATTCGAAGAAAAAAATGAGATCTATACGAGAGAGAGCATTAAACTGGCTGAAAAATGTCTGTTAAAAGCGCTAGGCAAAATAAGCCTTAAACCCACAGATATCGATTATATCATCACGGTAAGTTGCACTGGTATTATGATTCCATCATTAGATGCGTATTTAATAAATCGCCTGAAAATGAAACAGGATATTGTACGCTTACCTGTGACAGAAATGGGCTGTGCTGCTGGAGTTTCAGGGATTTTATATGCTAAGAATTTTCTCAAAGCAAACCCAAACAAACGCGCAGTAGTGATTGCAGTGGAATCTCCTACGGCTACCTTTCAATTAAATGATTATTCGATGGTTAATATTGTTAGTGCAGCTATTTTTGGTGATGGTTGCGCTAGTGTTATATTATCTTCTTACGAAGACGAAGTTGGTCCAGAAATTAAAGACGAGGCTATGTATCACTTCTATGATGCAGAAGACATGATGGGGTTTAAATTACGAAATACAGGACTTCAAATGGTTTTAGATCAAGCTGTACCTCAAACTATTTCTGATCATTTTCCTCTAATTATTCATCCTTTTTTGGAGCGTAACGGATTAACAATAGAAGATATTGATCATTTAGTATTTCATCCAGGAGGCAAAAAAATAGTGCAAACTGTCGAAGAATTATTTGGGTCTCTAGGAAAGAATATCGATGACACCAAAGAGGTATTACGCCTGTACGGTAATATGAGTAGCGCTACCGTACTCTACGTTTTGGAACGTTTTATGGACAGAAACTTACCAAAAGGAGACAAAGGCATTATGTTAAGTTTTGGCCCTGGTTTTTCAGCACAACGTATATTATTAGAATGGTAAAAGAATTTCAGCACAAAAATTATTGGGCACTCATTTTAGGAGGCTCTTCTGGATTGGGCTTGGCAACAGCAAAAAAGTTGGCTAAACAGGGGATGAATATTTGTATTATCCATAGAAACTCGAGGGCTCAAGAAGATGAGATTAATTCAGAATTTAAAAAGATTAAAGCTGAAGAGATTCAGTTTAAATCTTGGAATATAGATGCGTTTAAAGAAGAAAAACGAGAACAGGTTGTTTTAGAATTAAAAGAAATTTTAGGTAGTGAGGGGAGAATAAGAACATTGGTTCACAGTGTTGCAAAAGGGAATTTAAAGCCTATGGTTGACAATGAAAAACCAACCTTAAAAAATGATGATTTTAATCTAACCATCAATGCCATGGCAATAAGTTTATATGATTGGACGAAATCAGTGTTTGTTGCTGATTTATTTCATAAGGATGCTCGGATTATAAGTTTTACAAGTGAAGGAAATTCTAAAGCTTGGCCAAATTATGCAGCAGTTTCTGCGGCCAAAGTTACACTTGAAGCTATCACTAGAAACATTGCATTAGAGTTTGCAGCTTATGGCATAAAGGCTAATTGTATACAAGCAGGAGTTACAGATACTTCTTCTTTGCGAATGATTCCAGGAAGCGAAAAAATAATTGAACACACCTTAAAACGCAACCCAAATAAACGTTTGACACTACCAGACGATATAGCGAATGTTGTGTATTTAATGAGTAAAGATGAAGCTATTTGGATTACAGGAACAATTATTCCTGTTGATGGCGGAGAGCATTTAAGTTAACATGGATGCAAAACAAATCATATCGCTACTGCCATATCAAAAACCATTCTTATTTGTAGATGGTATTGATGCTATTTCGGAAGATGGCATCACTGGGCATTATACATTCAAACAAGATGAAACCTTTTATAAAGGACACTTTAAAGATAACCCAATTACACCAGGCGTTATTTTAACCGAATGTATGGCACAAATAGGAGTCGTTTGTCTAGGTATCTATCTATATAAAGATGAGGTTTCAGAAGAAAAAAAATCTCAAATAGCGTTAACTTCAAGTCAAATAGATTTCTTTTCTCCTGTGTTTCCAGGAGAAAAAGTAACTGTGGTTTCAGAAAAAGACGTCTTTCGATTCAATAAATTGAAATGTAAAGTGAAGATGTTAAATGAAAAAGGGGATATGGTTTGCAGAGGACAGATTTCAGGAATGATAAAAATGACCTAACAGTACCTACAGGATTTTCAAAACCTTGTAGGTTTCAATAAATAAGAGTCCCGTTTTTGCGGGAAAGATCATGAATAAACAAAGAGTCGTCATAACAGGTTTAGGAGTCGTTGCGCCAAATGGCGTTGGCGTTTCAGATTTTACCAATGCACTTAAATCCGGTAGATCTGGAATAAAGTTTCATCAAGAGTTAAAAGACTTGAATTTTTCATGTCAAATAGGTGGTATTCCTGATGTTTCAGAGGCGTTAAAATCACAATACTTTACAGAGTTGCAATTAAGAGGGTTTAATAGTTCAGGAATACTATATGGCTGCATTGCAGGGATTGATGCATGGAAGGATGCTGGATTTCATATGGATGCTGATAGCAAATTAGATTATGATACTGGGCTTATCTTTGGCACAGGAACTTCTGGAGTTGAAAAATTTCGTGAGGCTATCTATAAATTAGACGATAAACAAGTCAGACGATTAGGCAGTACAGTAGTGGTGCAAACTATGGCTAGTGGTATCAGCGCATATCTCGGAGGTATGCTTGGTTTAGGGAATCAAGTTACTACAAATTCATCAGCTTGTGCTACTGGCACCGAAGCGTTGCTTATGGGTTTTGATCGTATTCAATCAGGAAAAGCAAAACGCATGTTGGTTGGTAGCTGTAGCGATCATGGTCCATATCTATGGGGAGGTTTTGATGCGATGCGTGTGATGACCTATAAACACAACGATTTTCCCGAAAAAGGCTCACGCCCAATGAGCGCCACTGCCTCTGGATTTGTACCAGGAAGTGGCGCAGGCGCTTTGGTTTTAGAATCATTAGAAAGTGCTTTAGAACGAAATGCAGCTATTTATGGTGAAGTATTAGGAGGAGAGGTTAATTCTGGAGGCCAGCGAAAGGGTGGTACATTAACTGCGCCTAATGCAGAAGCAGTTCAACGCTGCATAAAGAATGCCTTAAAAAATGCAGGTATAACTTCTGATGATGTAGACGTTATAAATGGTCATTTAACAGCAACTACAAAAGACAGTTTGGAAATATATAATTGGACAAAAGCGTTAAACAGAAGTGCCGATAGGTTTCCCTACATTAATTCCACAAAATCCATGATTGGTCACTGTTTAGCAGCAGCAGGTGCTATTGAATGTGTAGCGAGTGTGATTCAGCTAAATGAGCAGTTTGTAGCACCTAATATAAATTGTGATGATTTACACCCAGAAATTGAGTCAGTAATAGCTACTGAAAAAATTCCAATTGAAAAAATCAATTTAGATTTTAATATTATTGCAAAGGCGAGTTTTGGTTTTGGCGATGTCAATGCGTGTGTTTTATTTAAGCGATTTATAGCGTAACTTTACTCAAAATATTGCTATGAATAACAACGACTTAATTACTAAATTAAAAGCTATTATTGCTCCTTATGTTCAAGATGAAGAGGCGTTTAAAGAGCTTTCTGAAAGCACTGATTTTGTAAAAGACCTTAAGATCAATTCGGCCAATTTGGTGGATATCATTCTTGATATTGAGGATAAGTTTGATATCAGACTAGAGAATGAAGATATGGAGCAGATGTTTACTGTTAAATCTGCTATGGATATTGTAAACACAAAGCTAAATAGCTAATGGTAGGCAATGATATTGTTGATATTGGTTTAGCAAAAAAGTCATCCAATTGGACACGTTCAAGATTTTTAGACAAGCTTTTCACCAAGAAAGAACAACAATTAATTTTTCATTCTGAAAATAGTTTTAATATGGTTTGGCGGTTATGGAGCATGAAAGAAGCTGCCTATAAATTATTTACGCAATTAAATCCAGATAGGTTTTATAATCCTAAACAATTTGCATGCTCTATTTATGGAAGCAAAGGAAACGTTAAGCACAACAACTTTCAATGCTATATTAACACCAAAATAACAGCCCAATACATAGTGTCAGAAGCCAGTTTATATAAAACGAAAATGGCTTCTAATTGTATTCACTTTAAAAATTCTAGTTATAAAACTCAAAGTGATACCATAAAACAAGCTTTGCTTTTATCAATATCAGAGCGATTAAATATCTTAAATTCTGAATTGAGAATTTTAAAGTCTGAATTTGGAATACCTTCAGTATATCAAAATTCTAAAGAACTAGAAGTTTCAATATCCATAAGTCATCATGGCCTTTTTGGAGCCTATGTGATAACATAGAGATGAAAACATTACAACAAAGCATCGCATTTATCATCAGGTTTAGAATTGCTATAATGATAATCCTAGCTGTTTTAATGGGGTTTTCTGGCTATCAAACCTTACAGAAATTAAGAGTTGACAATTCTCTATCCATCTGGTTTTTAGAAGATAACCCTAGCTATAGGGCTTATACTAATTATCAGGAAGAATTCGGCTCTGATGAGATTTTTGTTGTCATGTTTCCAGTTGAAAATGCTTTAGAAGAGACAAACATTAATCGATTGAAACAACTTCATACAACTATTGATTCATTAAACTATGTTCAAACATCTTTTAGTTTAGCAAGAGCAACATATCCTATATATGTAAATAATAAAATTGTTTTTGATGATTTATACAACATCAAGCGTAGCGAAAAAGGGTTGAAAAGTCTATTCTCCAAATTGCCAAACATCACAGAGCAACTTGTAACCGAAGATTATAAAAACCTCTTTTTTTATATTCAACTAAAACCCACACCGAATATAGAGAATAGACGTGCGGTTCTTGTACCTGAAATACGTTCTAAAATTGACAGGTATTTTTATGATTATAATATTTCTGGAGCGCCTATTTTAAATGAAGCCTATAGTATTGGGATTTACAAAGAGAGCTTGACCTTTGGTGTATTAACAATAGTAGTAATAACGATAATGCTTTTATTTTTATTACCAAGTATTCGTTATTTACTTATTTCCTTGGCAGCTGTAGCAGTACCAATTTCCCTACTATTTGGCATAATAACAAGTTTTGGGTTTGCTCTTAATATGATTTCTATGCTCATCCCAACAATATTAATGGTATATAGTGTTAGTGATGTGGTACATGTCATCAATATTTACCATAAAGAAGGAATTTTAAACAGCGATTTCTCCAGATTACAATTAATTAAATTGGCAGTAAGGAGGAGTTTTATACCTTGTTTTTATACAACACTAACAACCTTTGTTGGTTATTTTGCCTTATACTTATCACCACTTCCGGCTTTTAAAAACATGGGTGTTTTTACATGTATCGGTTTAATAATAGCGTTTGTTTTAGTTTACGTCATTACTATCATTGGGTTTAGTTTTTTGAACTTGAATTTTATAGCCGCTAAACCTGTTTTGAGCTTGAAGAATTTTAATCAGGATAAAATTATTGTTTGGCTAAATAGGTTTACAACGAAAAACAAACACTCTATCATTGTCATATCTACATTGCTATTAACCTTTGGTTTATATTCTATCTTTAATGTGAAAATTGACACCAATTCACTCGATTTATTAGCTGAAAGTCAAGCTAAAGAAGATTTAAGACTGATTGAAAGTAGGCTCAACAGCAGCTCGAGATTGCAATTGAATATAACCAGCACAAAAGGAACAATGCTTCAAAGAGAAGCATTGAAAAGTCTGGAAGAATTTCAGGACAAGCTTAATGTAAGACCGTTAATGACCTCTCCAGTTTCAGTTATAAATGCAAAATATTTTTTAGAGAAACGTTCGCCTACTTTGTTTCAATCTAATATTTCAAAGGAAAAACAGGACAAAATAATATCTGAAATAGGAACAGAAGCGCCTGCCTTTTTTAAATTATTTTCAGAGGATTTTAAAACTGCAGGAATAACTATTGGGGTAAAGGAGTTAAGAACTTCAGAGTTAGAAGATTTACTAAAAACGATTAAAACTGATTTTACATCCAGCTTCAATACTAAAGCTTATGATCTTAAAATCAACGGCTTTTCTGTTGTTTTTTCTCAATTGAACAGCTTTATTTTGGAAACACAGTTTAAATCTTTTTTTGCTGCATTTTTTGTGACATTTTTAGCATTATGGTTCTTCATAAAAAACTTCAAAACAACAATACTGGTGTTAATTCCTAATATCTTACCACTAGCTATTTTAGCTATTTCTATGAGCCTTTTAAGCATACCTTTGGATGTGTCTACAGCGATGATTACACCAATAATGCTGGGTATTGCCATGGATGACACCATACATTTGGTTTATAAATATAAACGAAGCAATACTATTATTGGCTCGCCTGAAAAGCGGATAGATAATGCTATGTTATATACAGGAAGTGCTTTACTATCTACCACGATAGCTTTGGTTGCTGGCTTTTTGATTATTAGCACTAGTGCTATACCTTCTGTTAGAGATTTTGGTTTACTTTGTGCAGTTACAGTGGCTATTGCATTAATAACTGATATCTTTTACTTACCAGCATTACTAAAGAGGTTTGATAAATAGGAAGACCCTATCGATACTTTTCGAGACAGATAGTTGTTTCTTTTACTATTTTAGAATGATTTTTAAAAAATATAGTTTCATTATCAGTTTCGGCCTCAATTAAATAATAAGATCCTTTAAAATAGGACTGTTTTACTTTTGCTTTCAAGTTAGACTCTGGCACAACTTTTAGTTGATGCGCATATATAATCTGATTATTGATAATGTTGAATTCTTCGAAAAAGGAAGCAATCAAAGGTGTTCCAGGCTTGTTGTAAAGTTTTTCAGGAGAATTTTTTGCGATAATTGATGCTTCATCTAATACGATCATGGTATCCGCATAGCCCAATACATCATCTTTATCATGCGTAGCCACAACACAGGAGATATTCTTGTCTTTTAAATACTTAAAAAGGTTCCGTCTAAGACTTTGCTTCTTGAAATTGTCTATATGACTAAAAGGTTCATCGAGCAAGATAATCTCGGGCTGCCTGGCAAGTGCTCTAGCTAAAGCAACACGTTGCTTTTGTCCACCACTCAATAATTTCACTTTAGTTTTAGCGAAATCAGATAATTGTACAACGTCTAAAAGTTCCGCTATTCTTGCTTTTTTTTCATCTGGGAAGAAGTTGGACAGATGCTTTCCCACGTTTTCTTCCACTGACGTAAAAGGCATCAAATCAAATTCTTGGGTCACTTGTTTCATGAATTCATAACCCACGACAAGATTGAATTTTGGGCCCAGAATTTCAATATTCTTCCAGAGAATTTGACCTTCATCCAGATCATACTCGCCGTATATTAGTTTCAATAGTGTGCTTTTGCCAGAGCCACTTTCACCAATAATGGCTAGATGCTCTCCTTCCTTTATGGAAAAGGAGATGTCCTTTAGAACCGGGGTTTTCGCATAACCAAAAGAGATGTTATTAACGTGAAGCATAGCATTCAAAATAGGATAAAAAAAATTCGCTTGAAGTTCAAGCGAATTTTAAATGTTACTAATAATACTTAACCTTTTACTTTCTCTTTTGTTTTACTTGGCAATACATCAAAGCCCATATTGTATAGCGTAAAACCAAAGATATCTGCATATTGCTCAATAGTTTTGCTTACAGGTGTTCCTGCACCATGACCGGCCTTGGTCTCAATCCGGATAAGTGTTGGATTTGTGCCGGATTGCTTACTTTGTAATTCTGCGGCAAATTTAAAACTATGAGCCGGGACTACGCGGTCATCATGATCACCAGTGGTGACCAACGTTGCTGGGTAGGTAACACCTTCTTTAATATTATGAAGAGGTGAATATCCTTTTAAATAGGCAAACATCTCCTCACTCTGTTCTGACGTCCCATAGTCGTAAGCCCAACCAGCTCCAGCGGTAAAAGTATGGTAACGCAGCATGTCCAAAACTCCTACAGCAGGTAATGCTACCTTCATTAAATCAGGACGTTGGGTCATAGTGGCACCAACTAATAGCCCACCGTTGGACCCCCCGCGAATTGCCAAGAAGTCTGGTGATGTGTAATTGGTATCAATTAAGTATTCAGCAGCTGCAATAAAATCATCGAATACATTCTGCTTTTTCATTTGTGTGCCTGCATCATGCCATTCTTTACCGTATTCTCCACCGCCTCGTAAATTGGGAACGGCGTAAACACCGCCTTGCTCTAACCATACTGCATTCGTGATACTAAAAGAAGGTGTCAAACTAATATTGAACCCTCCATAACCGTATAGAATAGTTGGATTTTTGCCATTTAACTCCAACCCTTTTTTATGAGTTATGATCATCGGGACTTTAGTTCCATCTTTAGACGTATAGAACACTTGATTACTTTCGTAATCATCACTATTGAAATCCGCACCTGACTTTCGATATACTTCAGACAAGCCTTCTTTCGCTTTATATGTATACGTTGTACCTGGTGTAATATAGTTAGTGAATGAATAATATAATATTTTATCCTCCTTTTTACCACCAAAACTACTTGCACTACCTATACCTGGTAATTCAACATCCCTGATAAATTTGCCATCATAGTCATACTGCTTGACCTTTGAAATGGCGTCTACCATATATTCGGCAAAGAAATAACCAGAACCTGTAGCTGGACTCAGTACATGTTCTGTTTCAGGGATGAAATCTTGCCAATTATCGGGTGTGGGGTTTGATGCATCAACGCTTATTATTTTCTTATTGGGTGCATTCAGGTTTGTAACTAAGTAAAGCTTACTCCCATCATTTTCAATAAAATTGGTATCAGAATCCGTATGGTCCAGAATTGTAATTAGTTTATTATCAGGACTTGACAGGTCTTTCATGAACAACTTATTTCCCGATGTAGATGTACGCGCACTTATAAAAAGATAACGATCATCTTCAGTGACTCCTGCGCCAATATAGCGATGCTTTTCTGCCGGTGTACCACCAAAGATCAATTCGTCCTGGTTCTGTTTGGTCCCTAACGTATGATAATATACTTTGTGTTGATCGGTCTTAGCGGATAATTCACTACCCTTTGGCTTATCGTAACTGGAATAATAGAAGCCTTTATTGCCTCTCCAAGAAACACCACTGAATTTAATATCCACTAGTGTGTCTTCTATGCGTTCAGTTTTTTCAACATCAATTACTATGACCTTTCTCCAGTCACTTCCGCCTTCAGAAATAGAATAAGCAGCTAATTTTCCATTTTTCGAGAAACTGAGTCCTGCCAATGAGGTGGTGCCATCTTCACTAAACGTATTTGGGTCTAGAAACACTTCAGGGTCGTCCTTTCCTTTTTGCCGATAGACCACATATTGATCTTGTAGACCGTCGTTCTTATAAAAATAGGTGTAATCACCCTCTTTGAAAGGAGCGCTTATTTTTTCATAATTCCACATTTTTTCCAATCGCTCTTTTAGCTCTTTCCTAAAGGGAATCGTATCTAGGTAACCAAAAGTGACTTCATTTTGTGCTTTCACCCATTCTCCGGTCTCTTCACTCATGTCGTCCTCTAACCAGCGATAAGGATCTTTTACGTCATTTCCGAAATAAGTGTCTACGGAATCGGCTGTTTTTGTTTCTGGATAATTCACTGCGATGTTTCTTTCTTTCTTTTGAGTATTGTCGGTCTTGCACGACACCATTAAAATAATGGTAAATAAACAAATTGTTAAATTCTTCATGATGTCCTTTTTTAGTAGAATTTCAAATTTAGATCAAAAAAAGCCCTGATTATTGCAAATCAAGGCTTTTTTAATTGTTTTATTTAATGAGTTCATTATTGCTTAATGAACTTCTGGACCTTCGCTTTGCCATCGGATATTAAACGAAGAATATAATTACCAGAACTTAATTGAGCAATGTTGATGGAATTGGATTCCAGTTTTGCATTCATGACACGTTTACCAGTCGCATCAAAAATTGAAAAAATCGGATTCTGTAAATTGGCAGAATAGGATAGATTCAAGACCTCTTTTGCTGGATTAGGATGTAGAATCAAGTTGGTGGATTCTGATTCCTCAACACCTAGTGAGTAACTGCCTTCAGTGACTATTAAAGTTGCATTTAGTGTAGGATTGTTAATAACGTCTATGGTTCCCGATGGCCAATATATGGTTATATCATCAACATTAGTTCTACCGGTCTCAGATGCTCCAAAACCAAAATGAGTGGCTAACGAGCTCATGTGAGAAAAACTCTGACCAGATCTAACCTCTCTTATTTGCTTGCCGAAAGATCCTGTTGCTTCAATTCTTGCACCAATACCATTTCTGTTGCTTTCTACGCCAATGGTATTGATTTTGATCCAATCATTAGAATTGCCATTGTTTTTATAGATCGTGTTGCCATTTACAACATCAAGATCACCATCATTATCAATATCGCCTATAGCGCCTTCATCGAAATTTAGACTTTGTCCTGAGAAAGAATTATTTCCATTATTAAGATAAAGTTCATTATTCAATTCAGAAAAAATGTCGATATCACCATCATTGTCAAAATCTCCCGCTGCATTTTCCCAAGCCCCAAGATCGGCAGACGAAATTCCAGTTGAGCCAATAATATCAGTAAAGTTAGCAGTACCAGTTTCCATAAGATTATTTCTATAATACCTATTGGCAGCAATTGGCCCTCCAGAATGAGTAACGATAAAAGCATCCATGTCACCATCATTATCCAAGTCCTCAAAAACGGTAGCCCACGATTGTGCATTATCTGCAATGCCTAAAGATGCCGCTACTTCTGTAAATGTGCCATCGCCGTTGTTTCTATACATCAAATTAGTTCGTTCAATGTCCCCATGAGACGAGCCTTGACGGCATTTTGTAATATAAAGATCAATATCCCTATCATTATCATAATCGACCCATATTGCGGCATAATTGCCAGCAAGATCTGCCGTCACTATTAAACTCTGGTCCTCATCAAGCACACCTGAGCCATTGTTTCGGTAAGGATGACTTTGATCAACATCATGACATACAAAAGCATCTAAATGTCCATCATTATCTATATCTGCCATGGTAGAGCGTTGGCAAAAGATATAATCGGTTTGAGAATTATCAGCCGTAAAGGAAGTCGCTGAATTATTATAAACGAAAGAGACTCTCTGGCTACCGCCTAAAAGCAAATCGTTATAACCGTCACCATTAATATCCCCAGCGGCAATGCTCCAACTAGGCGAATTCTGTTGTTGTGGCGAAGGCGTAAACGTTTGTTCTGAAAAACCATTTGTGGTTTGAAAACTAATATTCACTTGGCTCCCGTTAACCCGTACAATGTCGTCAAGATGATCATTATTCATATCAACAACACAACTTTGGGCTCCTGAAAATGGCCCTAAGGATGATGTGTCTGTCGTGAAACTTACTTGTGCATTAGCCGATAAACAGAGCAGACTGAAGATGCTTAATGCTAATTTAGAAAAAGTAATTTTTAATTTCATATGTTCTAATTTATAAAGGGATCTGAATATTTTTCGTCACTAATAACACTGTTATCCGTTAGTGTTTTCATGAAAGCGATCAATGCATCCTTTTGTTCTTGGTTAAAGTCTAAAAGTACTGGCTCATCCCAAGGTTGTACCATTGTAGCCGATAAGTTTGGATGATATTTAACACCTTCACTATAATGATCGATGACTTCTTCTAAAGTTGCAAAACGACCATCATGCATGTATGGAGCTGTGAGTTCTATATTACGAATCGTTGGAGATTTAAAGAATCCATAAAGTGACTCATTGTTTTCAACTTCACCAATACCATTGTCTTCAACATTGAAGTCTTCATCGAGACCAATATTTTTAGGTTCGTTCCCCGAAAAAATAATGTGATTCGCATTTACTTCATCCAAGAAAATGGGTGTTGAATTCGGTAAATGACAAGAAGCACAATTCCCCATTAAACCAGGGTCGTATTGCCCGGTAAATATAAAACGTCCTAGATTTTCTTCTTCGGTAAAATTTGGAAAATCTTCCAAAATACTTCCAGCTTGAGCTAAGCCCTCATCGTATTTTGAATTGAAGGAAACTATGGAGCGAACAAATTGAGAAAGCGCTCCAGAAATTCTATTTGGCGTTATATTGTCATCGCCAAAGGCATTTGTAAATAACACATTGTAATATTCGAGTTGCGAAAGTTTATCGATCAATACTGGAATAGGCATTCCCATTTCAATAGGGTCCTGAATTGGCCTAAGAACTTGGTCTTCAAGCGTACTTGCCCTATGATCCCAAAACATGTTTACATCTTGATAAAATCTTACATTTATCAGGGGCATCGAGTTACGTCGTGTCAACCCCCCAAGAAAGCCAGTACTTTTGACTCCTGGATCTGAGAATGAATTTTCCTGTAGGTGACAGGAAGCACATGAGGTGGTATTATTTTCTGAAAGATTCTTATCATAGAAAAGGACCCTGCCCAAAGTTGCCCCTTCATTTGTAATTGGATTATTATTAGGCGTATTGTCAAACCCCATAACGGTCTCATTCATAAAAGTTGAGAGTGGGATATTTTCATAATCAAAAGGCGATTCTGGTAAATTCAATACTTCTGCCACTGGATCTATGGGAACAATAATTTCATCATCATTACATGAAATAAACAATGGAATGAATAAAATAAAGTAAAACTTCTTCATAATCTTTGGATAAAGGGCTCATCAAAGTAAGATTATTTATGAAGGTATTCACATATTGATCGGTAAATAATTAAAAAAAGGGGTGATTGGTATTGTTAAAGAACAAAAATGAGCTTTATATTAAGTCATTTTCCAATAAATATTCAGCAATTTGAACAGCATTTGTAGCAGCACCTTTTCTGAGGTTATCACTTACGATCCACATATTTAAAGTGTTGGGTTGGGAACCATCTCTTCTAATGCGACCTACAAAAACATCGTCTTTACCGTGTGCGTAGATCGGCATAGGATAGGTGTTAACATCGGGGTTGTCCTGCACAACGATACCTGAAGTATTACTTAATAAAGAACGAACTTTTGAGAGTTCAAAATCATTATCGAATTCTACATTCACAGACTCACTATGTCCTCCAGCTGTGGGTATTCTGACAGCCGTAGCCGTAACAGCAATGGATTTGTCATCGAGTATTTTTTGGGTTTCACGGACGAGTTTCATTTCCTCTTTTGTGTACCCATTTTCTTCAAACACATCGCAGTGTGGCAAGGCATTTTTATGAATTGGATACGGATAGGCCATTTCGCCCTTTATCCCTGCAATTTCGTTTTCAAGTTGTTGTACCGCTTTCAAGCCTGTTCCAGATACTGATTGATATGTTGAAATCACTAAACGTTTTATTTTGTATTCTCTATGTAAAGGGGCCAAGGCCATAACAAGCTGAATGGTAGAACAGTTAGGATTAGCGATAATTTTATCTTCAGACGTCAAGGAACTGGCATTGATTTCTGGCACTACCAATTTTTTATTGACATCCATTCGCCATGCGGAAGAATTATCAATTACTGTTGTGCCAACTTCTGCGAATTTAGGAGCCCATTCCATAGAGGCGCTTCCACCGGCAGAAAACAAGGCAATATCAGGTCTTGCGTTTACTGCATCTTGGAGACTTATTACTTTATATTTAGATTCCTTATAGGATATTTCTTTTCCAACACTTCGTTCTGAAGCTACGGGAATCAACTCTGAAATCGGCAGATTTCTTTCTTCAAGCACTTTTAACATGACTTGACCAACCATACCCGTAACGCCTACAATTGCTACTCTCATAACTAGATTATTTAGCTGCAAACTTATGGCATTTCATTAATTAAACAGAGTAAGTTTTAATAAAAATATGGCTTATGAATTGTGGTTTATTTAAAATTTAATCGCTTTTATTGAAAAATGAATAATCCTAAAAATAAAAACCCAGACAATAATTGTCTGGGTTTAGTTAAAAATATGTAGTGTAGCGGTTAGCTAAACGTTCTTATTTTTTGAGAGCGTCCCTGATTTCCATTAGAAGAGCATTATCAGATGGTCCTGCAGGAGGTGCGTCAACGGGTGGTTTTTTCATTTTGTTATAAGCCTTTACAAGCATGAACATCACCAAGCCAACAATTAGTAAGTTAATGATCGTATTGACCCAAGTACCCCAAGTAATTGCATTTTCTGGTGTAGTGATCGCTCCAGCTGCATCTACAACTGCTTCGTCAAGAATAAATTTCTTGTCAGCAAAATCCGTACCTCCAGTAAAATGACCTACAAACGGCATGACAATGTTGTTAACGAACCCTTTAACAACCGCGCCAATGGCACCCGCCATGATCACGGCAACGGCAAACTCTATAACATTGCCACCAGTAATAAATTCTTTAAATTCTTTTAACATGATATTTCCTATTTATTAGTTAATTGGGGCAAAATTAGTTAAAATTTTAACATTTGAAGAAAATGCTGAAAAGTCTCCAACAAACTTATCGATAAAATACACGTTTTACCCGTTGAGATACCGAAGTTAGTAATTCATATGAGATTGTTCCTATATTTTCAGCCAATGTATCGGCTCTATGGTCTTCACCAAAAATAATGACTTCGTCTCCTTCATTACAATCAATACCAGTAATATTGATCATGAGCATGTCCATGCAAACATTCCCAATAATGGGCGCTTTTGTATCATTTATATAGACGAAGCCCATACCATTTCCGTATAATCTACTAATGCCATCGGCATGGCCAATGGGTATTGTAGCTGTTTTTTCAAATCCTGAGGATTTGTGGGCCCTATTATAGCCTACCGTTTCTCCTTTTTCGACCACATGAATCTGTGAGATAACAGACTTTAATGTGGCAATGGGTCTTAAGTTTTCATTTTCTTTTGAAGAATTCCCATAACCATACAATCCAATCCCGGAGCGTACCATATCAAAATGTGCTTCTGGATAATTGAATATTCCAGAAGTATTGGTCATATGCCTTATCGGTGTATACCCCAACTTATTAATAAGATCAGATGAGGTTTTCTTAAAACTGCTTATCTGGGTTAGAGAAAATTCCTTTTCATCAAGGTCCTCGCTAGCCGCTAAATGAGAAAAGACGGATTTTACCTTTATAGAAGAGGTGTTTGTCAACTGATCTATTATACGGTCTACATCATTTTCCCAAAATCCCAAACGATTTAATCCTGTGTTGATCTTTATATGAATGGGGTAACTATCTTGATTTTCTTGCTCAGCAACTTTAATAAAAGATTTCAATATTCGTGCGCTATAAATACTTGGCTCCAAACAACGTTCAATTAACAATTTAAAATTTATGGGTTGAGGATGTAAAACCAATATCGGGGCACTTACTCCAGCATCCCTTAGGGCAACACCTTCATGAGCATAGGCGACCGCAAGATAGTCAACCTTGAGTTCTTCTTGTAAATACTTGGCAATTTCAATGGCATCAGAACCGTATGCAAAAGCCTTTACAACAGCCAGGATTTTTGTCTTCGGGTCAATTCTGGATTTAAGGTAGCGAAAGTTGTGATTTAATGCCTTGAGGTCGATTTCAAGAACGGTCTCGTTTACTTTAGGCATTGCTATTCTTTGGTTTTGAAGATATCTCTTGTGCATCTTTAACTCTCATGTTACGCACTTTATCTCGCAACATGGCTTTATAAAAAGCGGCTCGACTCAAAGGTTCATATTCATCAATTTCACCAAGTAATACCAGATCATCGCTTTTCGCCTTTCTGTAACTGTATTGCGCTAAATTACCCGTTCTTGTACAAACAGCATGCACTTTGGTAACATATTCTGCAGTTGCCATTAAATTGGGCATAGGGCCAAAGGGATTGCCTTTAAAATCCATATCCAATCCAGCAACTATTACCCGAACTCCTTTATTGGCGAGGTCATTGCAAACTCTCACAATTTCATCATCAAAAAACTGTGCCTCATCAATACCCACGACATCAACGCCATCTGCTAAGATTGGAATATTAGCGGCAGCAGGAACAGGTGTCGATCTAATTTCGTTGCTATCGTGAGAAACCACCTTATCTTCATCATAGCGCCTATCAATTGCTGGTTTGAAGATTTCCACTTTTTGTCTTGCGAATTGCGCACGCTTCAAACGTCTTATCAATTCCTCTGTCTTACCCGAAAACATGGATCCACAGATGACTTCTATCCACCCAAATTGTTCTTTATGATTTACCGTATTTTCGAGAAACATTTTGTAATTTTAACACTAAAACGAGGCTAAGTGTCGTTTTGTATAAAGGTGACATAAATTTATCAAAAATCAAAAGATGAATCACCACGAAATTTTAAAGTTATGAAGAAGAAGCTAGAATCGGAGTTAGTGAGTATTGCACATCGCATCTTAAAACTCAAAGGGAAGGAAGATGTTATGCGCATGCATCGAGAAGTAGGTGAATTGTATGAAAAATTAAGTGTCTTGAAATTCGCACATGAGAATTTTGAAGACGATTTGCCAACCATAGGAAATGACTCATCATTTTTTGATATGTTGGATGCCGCTTTCAACAATAAAGTGAGTGATAATATTGAGGTCGAAGACAAGATCTATATCAACTTAGACGACATTGAGGACGATGGAATCATGGAGCCTGTGATGGAGAAAATCAAGGACATCGTTGCTCAAATGCCTCCAGAAACAGAGAAAATCGATAAAATATTTGAAGAAGCGATTTCTACAAAATTATATCACAAGAATGACTTTGAAGAAATCACGGCAGATTTCAAGGAGATGCCTGTTTTTGATCCCGTTGAAGAAAAGGGGAGTGGACCGAAAAAAGATGTCAAGAAATCACTTAACGATAAACTTAAAGGTGGATTTGTAATTGGATTGAATGATAAAATTGCTTTTATCAAGCATTTGTTTGATGGGAAGGCGGAAGACTTGGATCGGGTAATTTCACAGTTGAATACTGTTGCTTCTTTTAAAGAAGCGGAGCATATGATCAAAGCCAAGGTCAAGCCGGATCATAATTTTTGGATTGGTAAAGAAGAGTATGCTGAACGTTTCATGGGAATCGTGGAAGCCAAGTTCGACCAATGAGCAAACTCTTTATTGTACCAACACCTATTGGGAATTTAAAGGATATTACGCTGAGGGCTATTGAGGTCCTCAATGAGGTAGATTTAATTCTGGCGGAGGATACTCGAACCTCCGGAAAATTACTTAAGCATTTTGAGATTACCACGCGAACTCAATCTCATCATATGCATAACGAGCATAAAACGATTGCTGGTTTGATTCAGAAGTTAAAAAGTGGAATTTCCATCGCCTTGATCAGTGATGCTGGTACGCCTGCTATTTCAGATCCAGGATTCTTATTGACGCGCGCTTGTATTGAGAATGGTATTGAAGTGGATTGTCTCCCAGGAGCCACAGCATTTGTTCCGGCCTTGGTTAATTCAGGATTGCCAAATGATAAATTTGTTTTTGAGGGATTCTTGCCCGTCAAGAAAGGTCGGCAAACGCGATTGCAACTATTATCTGAAGAAAAAAGGACGATTATCTTTTATGAATCTCCCCATAAATTGCTAAAGACCCTCGCAAATTTTGTAGAGTTTTTTGGAACAGACAGACCGGTCTCTGTATCTCGTGAGTTGACTAAGTTATATGAAGAAACCATTCGAGGCACAGCCTCAGAGGTTTTAGATTACTACACCAATAAACCCCCGAAAGGTGAAATTGTTGTCGTAGTTGCGGGCAAGAAATAATCGCCAGATTTAAAATTTATTAATAATACTGAAAAGGATATTAGTCATAGAAATAAACTAATTTTTAATATGAATATTTTTACTAAACGAACGGCTTTTTACATGTCAATACTAGCTTTAGTTGCTTGTAATAGAGAAGAAAAGATTCCAACTTTAAACTTTCAACCGACAGATCTATCTACAGAAAGCATAATACCTAAACCATTTGCAACAATAGCAACAAATGAAGGCTTTTCTCTAGATCAACACACAACAATATCTGTTTCTGAGACATCAGAAGACCTTATCAATCTCACTGAGTTTTTATCAAAAAAAATAAAAGCTAAGACAGGGTTAGATATTGTTTTGGCGGACACGGAAACACCTCAAAGAGGCACGGTAATTTATATTAAAAAAACGAATGCTTTAGATCTAAAAGGAACAGAAGCATATCAGCTAAATATAACTCGCGATTCACTTATTCTAAGTTCAAGTCAAACGTCAGGGTTATTTCGTGGAATGCAAACATTAAGACAGGTTATTCCTGAAAACAGTAATGACACTATAACAACTTATAAAACTTGGCCAATTCCCACAGGGAAAATCAATGATAAACCTCAATTCGAATATAGAGGAACTATGTTAGACGTTGCTCGTCATTTTTTTAGTATTGAGGATGTGAAAAAATACATCGATATACTCGCGTATTATAAGTATAACACCTTGCACTTGCATCTTTCTGATGACCAAGGATGGAGAATTGAAATAAAATCTTGGCCCTTGCTTACCAAAATTGGAGGTAGTACAGAGGTAGGAGGTGGAGAAGGTGGCTTTTATACTCAAGAGGAATATGTCGAACTTGTAAACTATGCGGCCAAGCACTATATTACGATTGTACCTGAGATTGATATGCCAGGACACACTAATGCGGCTTCAGTTTCTTATCCGACCTTAAACGGAAATGGGATTACTCCTGAACTTTACGAGGGAACAGATGTAGGGAAAAGCACTTGGGATACTAGAAAAGACGAGGTTTATACTTTTATTGACGATGTTGTAGGAGAGATTTCTGCACTAACTCCTGGTCCATATTTTCATATTGGTGGTGATGAAAGTCATGTAACCAAAAAAGAAGATTATATATATTTTGTAGAGAGGGTTGAAGAAATTGTACAAAAACATGGCAAGCGAATGATTGGTTGGGATGAAATTGCTACAGCCGATATCGACTCTAATTCTATTTCGCAATTTTGGGCAAGTAAGGAAAATGCGCATCTGGCTATTAAAAAAGGAATGAAAATTATTTTATCCCCAGCTAAGAAAGCCTATCTAGACATGAAGTATGATAAAGAATCTAAGTACGGGTTAACTTGGTCTGGATATATACCAGTAGACACAGCTTATATTTGGACGCCCGAAACATACGAGGAAATCCCTTTAAAAAACATAATGGGAATAGAAGCGCCCCTTTGGTCTGAAACCATTAGTAATATAGATGAACTAGAATATCTCGCTTTTCCTCGTGCCATTGGTTATGCAGAATTAGGATGGAGCATAAAGGAGAATCGTAATTGGGAAGACTATAAGAAACGTTTGGGAAATCAAGCACTTTTTCTGGATCGGATGAATGTAAAATACTATCCATCATCGCAAATCGACTGGAATACAAACTAGCGTATATGAAAGAGGGAAAAGAGTAAATATGGAGGACGTATTACATGATATTGGTCAATGCAATATTTGCTCAGAGTATTTGCAATTAGGACCTAGACCTGTAGTATCTGCCCATCCTCGATCCAAAATCATAATAATTGGTCAAGCACCCGGTACTAAAGTGCATAATTCCGGAATTCCATGGGATGATGCCAGTGGAAAACAATTACGGAAATGGCTAAATGTGTCTGATGCAGATTTTTATAATGAAGAAAAATTCGCAATTATGCCTATGGGATTTTGTTATCCTGGAAAAGGGAAAAGTGGTGATTTACCCCCTAGAAAGGAATGTGCACCACAATGGCACGACTTGCTTCTAAGTAAAATGCCAAATTTGGAATTGGTGATATTGATTGGGATGTATGCCCAGAGTTATTATTTAAAGAAAGATGTCAAGAGAAACCTAACTGAAACTGTTGTAAATTTCAAGGATTACTTACCTAACTATTTTGTGCTGCCACATCCATCTCCGCGCAATAGGTTTTGGTTAACGAAAAACCCGTGGTTCGAGGATGAGGTAATTCCATTACTAAAGAACACCGTACAAGAAATAATATCATGAACATATCATTATGATGAAAAAATCTATTCTAATAATTGCTTTATTAATGAGTCTTCTTTCTTGTAGAAAGAATGAATCCAGCCAATTAGAGAATGTTTCTGTTGAGTATCTAGACATTCTGGATAAAGAGTTTTCTGGAGCCCTTGCATATGAGACTACGGCCTTTATAGAGCAATATTGGCGTATTGCTGGTAATACGGGGTTCAACGCCTCTGTTTACAGGATTGCTGAAGAATTGGAGGAAGCAGGCTATGTTATGGAAGAGAACTCTCAACCATCAGACCTTTTTACCTATAGAATAGAAAAACGACCTCTTAAAGGTCCAACTTGGGAACCCGTTGATGCTGAGGTTTTAATAAACAACGAGGCCACGCCTTTACTGAAGCATAACACTAACAGAAACATGATTGCGCGGAATTCATTTAGCACCCCTAAAGAAGGCATTTCTGGCGAAGTCATTCATGTGAAAGATCTATCGGAGTTGAAGGATATGGATGTAAATGGAAAAATTGTTTTTGCGGAAGTTGGTCCATATGCACTATTCAGGAATTCGATCATAGAAAAAGGGGCTCTTGGTGTAATCACCTATAGTAATCCAAAATACTTGAAACCGGAAGTCAATACAACCTCTATTCAGTTTAGGTCGATTCCAATGGATGAGGAAAATAAACCATGGGCAATTGCCTTATCCTATGCTGCCAAGGAGCGATTATTGAATAGATTGACCAAGGGTAAAGTGACCTTGAATGTCACCATAGAAACCAAGGTGTATCCATCAGAAGAACTGACCATAGTAGCGGATATTAAGGGAATGAAAAGCCCGAAGAAACGATTGGTGTTTAGTGCACATATCCAAGAACCTGGTGCCAACGACAATGCTTCGGGTGCAGGCGTTGCCCTAGAAATGGCTAAAACCACAGCAACCTTGATCAAGGGAAACAAGATCGATCACAATAGAACACTGACATTTTTGTGGGGTGACGAAATCATTTCCACTAAACGATATGTTGAAGAAGATAGCATTAGGGCAAAGGATATTAAATGGGGAATCAGTCTCGATATGGTAGGAGAAAACACTGCTATTACAGGAGGCACATTCTTGATTGAAAAAATGCCTGACCCAAGTGCCATTTGGACAAGAGGTAATGATAAACATACAGAGTGGGGCGGTCAGGTGATGACGCTTGAGCAAATGAAACCACATTACTTAAATGATTTCTTGTTTTCAATTTTTAAAGAACAAGGAAAGCGCACTAATTGGGAAGTAGCGGTAAATCCATTTGAAGGCGGTAGTGATCATGTGCCGTTTTTACGAGGGGATATTCCAAGCGTGTTGTTTTGGCATTTTACAGACCAGTTCTATCATACCGATAACGACCGTTTGGATAAGGTGTCCAAAACCACTTTGAAAAATGTGGGGACAGCTGCATTAGCTTCAGCATATTCACTTCTAAATTCGGATGAGAATACAGCTAGCTCTGTTATACAATCTATTGAAGCAGCAGCATTGACAAGATTGAATGAAGAATTAAAACAAGGCAAAATCGCCCTTGCAAATGGCGATGCCTTGGAGATTCAGATCCAAATTATAAAGGCCTGGGAAGATTGGTATATAAAGGCATTGGAAACCACGAATGATATGGTCAGTGATGAGTCGCTAATTACGCGTGATATTGAAAAAACGCAGAATTTAGTTCAAGCGTCTGCTCTGGAAATAATAAAGCAGCTTAGGGATTAAACATGCTTCCCTTTCTCCCAGCCATGTTTTCCAAGATATTGGTCACCACTTTCAACAGCGCCATCTTCAATGCTGGTGCCCATTGAATCATTCCAACGATTCAGATAGCCAAAGAGAGAAATAACACCTAACATCTCCACAATTTCCCCTTCATTCCAATGTTCATACAGACGTTTTTTAATGCTCTCATCAACACCGTTAGGCACTTGAGAGGCCACTAAAGAAAAGTCCAATGCCGCTCTTTCTGCTTCTGAAAACGCTGGATGCGTTCTGTATTCCCATATATTATCGAGTTGCTCTTGTTCTGCTCCGTAGCGTTCTGCAGCCCGAATGGCATGTGCTTGACAATAACGACAGCCAGTAGAATTACTACTAACCCAAGCAATCATGCGCTTAAGAGCGGAGGTCACTCGGCCTTCATTCGCCATGACCGCCTTATTAAGATTAATGAATGCCTTACTTATGGCCGGACGACGTTGCATGGTCAACACCGAATTTGGGCAAAAACCGAGGGTTTCGTTAAAAAATTCTGCTAGTTCTTTGGTTTCGGAATCGTGTTCTGCTGATAGTGGAGTAACTAAAGGCATAATTATTAGTATGATTAAATTTGTTCAGCTTGAATTTGTTGCATCGAAGTTACGAAACTTTTTCGCGATTCTTTTTTAAAAGAATCGCCCCTATTTTCGTAATTTGTCATTCTAAATACTATACTATTTATGTCACAAAAAGTCACCACACATTGGAAAGGGAATATGCAGTTTGAATCTGACAATCCGAATGGTAAAACAGTATTGATGGATACTTCACCCGAAAGCGGAGGCCATAACTCTGGTCTTAGTCCCAAAGCAATGATGTTATCCTCTTTGGCTGGATGTTCTGGATTGGACGTCGTTTCTATCCTAGATAAAATGAAGGTTAAAATTTCTGATTTTAGAATCGATTGCTACGGGGAACTAACAGATGAACACCCTAAATATTACGATACGGTATCAGTTGAATACCATTTTTATGGGGAAGACTTAAATCAAGATAAGATCAAAAAAGCGGTAGACCTTTCAGTTGATAAATACTGCGGTGTTATGGAAATGTTCCGACGTTTTGCCAAAGTGACAACAGAAATCCACTATCACTCCTCTTAAAATAGAGAATATTTTCTATATTAGCATATGCGCTGGACCCTCAAACCAAAACCAGATTCTCAAAAAACAAGAGCATTACAGGAAGCCTTAAAAGTAGATGAAATCTTTGCCGCTTTATTACTTCAGCGTGGCATTGAAACGTATGAAGAGGCTAAAACTTTCTTCAGGCCCAGTTTGGATGATCTACATGATCCTTTTTTAATGAAGGATATGGACAAGGCTGTGGCGCGTATCGAAACTGCGATTCTTCAAAAAGAAAACATATTGGTTTACGGAGATTATGACGTAGATGGTACTACAAGTGTTGCCTTGATGTCTTCGTATTTAAAAACCAAGCAAGACAACATTGCAACCTATATTCCGGATCGTTATGATGAAGGCTATGGCATCTCGTATAAAGGCATAGATTTCGCTAGCGACAATGATTTTTCTTTGATCATTGCATTAGACTGTGGTATTAAAGCCATAGATAAAGTAGTATATGCAAAAGAAAAGGGCATCGATTTTATAATTTGTGACCATCATAGACCAAGCGAAACCCTTCCTGCAGCAGCTGCCGTATTAGACCCAAAAAGAGATGATTGTAAATATCCATATAAAGAATTATGTGGCTGTGGCGTTGGTTTTAAACTCATTCAAGCATTGGCGTCAAAGGAA
>CBESOB010000005.1:0-36678 GCA_965530995.1 uncultured Flavobacteriaceae bacterium | reverse complement strand
ACCATTGGTGGTAAAGCATTCACAGATACTAATCAAAATGGTAGTCAACAACCATTTGAAGGGGATGAACCAGGTATTACTATTGACTTGTATGAAGATGCCAATGCAAATGGTATTCTAGATAGTGGTGAACAATTACTTCAATCTACAACAACCAATGCCACTGGAGATTATACGTTTTGGCAAGGAACCGTAATAGTCAATGAAACCATATCTGATGAATTCAATGCAGTGTCATTTGGAGGGAATAGCGGTACAATAAACTGGACTAATAATTGGCAGCAGTTTGGTGAAACTGATGGTGAATCGAGAGGTGTAATACAAGTGAGGCCTGGAACAGGAATAACGTCAAATGCATTACGATTTGGAGTTTATGATGAACGTAATCATCCATCTATCAACAACAACGGAGTTTACCGAATAGCCAATTTATCTGGAGCACAATCTGCCACGCTTTCCTTTGATTTCGAAAAGAACGAAGATGACACTCCTGACGCAAACGTCGATGTCCAAGTATCTACAGATGGTACGAGTTGGACAACACTTAAGAATTTTGATTTCGATGATACGGTACAACAGTATACCTATAATATAAATTCCTTTATTAGCGCAACGACTTATATTAGGTTCATCGGTGATGATGAATTTAAGGAGCGAAAATACGATTACTTGTATTTTGACAATATAAGTATCAGTTTTCAATTTTCAAAAGTCATTTTGAACTACATCGTAAAATTGAACGAATCGTCTCTAGGTGCAGGGTATACAATTACAACACCAAATCAATACGCTGTTAATTTTACTGCAAACGGAGAAGCCTCGTGCGATAATGATTATGGTCTTTATAATTGTGGTCTTTTATGTACACCCATAGCAAACGATGATAATGTTACTGTACTTCAAGGAAATTCAATCACCATTGATGTATTAAGTAATGATTCAGATGGTAATAATAATATTGATGTTAACTCTCTTACTATTATTACACAACCAACCTTTGGATCTTTAACGAATTTACCTAGTGGTGAGATTATATACTTACCTAATGGTAATTTCTTTGGTTCAGACTCCTTTCAGTATGAAGTTTGCGATTCTACACCCATAACCCCACTTTGCGATACAGCCACAGTTAATATTACTGTTTTAGAAAATGTAATTGACCCCTGCTTGCAAGCCGCTAAAAACCATGTGTATTATATTCCTTATTCAGACAGCGATTTGCGAACGGCTTTTAGCAATTCTGATAGTGGTTCTTGCCCCGAAGCATTAGGGAACAATGTAAGGCGTATCACAAGTATAAAAAGCCCATATCCTGGTAACGTAATTATTTATGATCATTGGGAAGATGGCTATGAAGCAGATATTAACAACCCTGTTCAAGCAACAACACAAGTATGGGGAGATAATGACCCTGTAAATGGTACAGCACCAGGGTATCCTGATGACTATATACCTTCGGGAGGTAATTTTGTTCTTCAAAACACATATAATTACAACCCTAGAAACCCAGTAGAAATATATTTTGATGGTAAAGATAAAATTCACAGCTCTGCTGATATTGCTTTGTCTACTGTCGCTGGAGATGATAATAGGTTTGCATTACAAGCTGCAAAAACAGATGTTTACGATACTGGAAAGTTTGGCACATCGTTTACAGTGCCATTTGGTGAAGAGATTGGACTAGCATTTACGTATACAGGATTATTTATTAGAGCTGAAAAAGACAATACGACTGTTAATGTAGATTTAGATAATAACGGAGTTGTAGAAGCATCTGCAAATATTAACGAAGGAGAAGTTTATTTTATTGATGGTGGTATAAATTCTGGAGCATCAATTACAAGTTCTGAGCCTATAGGGGTTGATTTGTTTTTTGGTGGAAATGATTGTTTTGGTACAAGGCAAATAAACTTATTGCCTGCTGTTTTTTATTCAGATACGTATTACTCGCCTGTTCCAACAACAAATGCCTCTAATCCTGCGGTAGTATTCTTTTACAACAGTTTATCAACTCAAATAGATATAGACTGGGTATCCAGTTTAAATTCAGGGACCGTTACTGTCCCTTCAAATTCATCGGCTTCACTCTCGCTTTCAGATAATTCAGCTTATAAATTTACAAGTCAAGGCGGAGAGTCATATGTAGCAAGTGAAATTGTAGATTTGTCATCACCGGCAACTGCTTATGACTGGGCTTTTAACTTAATATCGGAAGAACGTTTAACAGATTTCGCAGCCATTGCTTGGGCGCCAGGCTCGTTGGACGGCACACGAAACGACAACCCAGTTTGGGTAACACCTAGCGCTAATACAACCCTTTATATAAAATTTGATGGAGATTTAACCTCAACGACAAGTTTAATCAGTCCTTGTGGAATACCTTATGATACCTCTGTAGCAGCTAACTACTTGGATTACCAAAAGATTTTTGACACATTTAATAGTGATAATGACCAAAGTGGTTTGGCTGTTTACACCTGTGATGGCACAAAAATATTTGCGGTGTATGGTGAAGATCCTTCATTGGCTCTGGATGCTAGCCCTTCGCTTGATGTAGGCACAACCATGCAGCCATTGTGCTTACAACCGCTGATTTTTGCTATAGATGATAGAGCTTTTGGCACTACAGATACATCGTTAGCTATTCCTGTGCTTTTCAATGATACTAAATTTATTACAAATATAAATACAGGCTCTGTATCAACTTCAGGGTTATTACAACCCCAAAATGGTGTGGCTAACGTTAATCCAGACGGAACGATAAATTATATACCAAATACTGGTTTCATAGGCGTTGATTCTTTTGAATACTCTTTATGTTCATTAGAATATGCAACTGTCTGCGATACAGCTACTGTGTTTGTAACCATAGCAGCCTGTCCTACACCAGCAAATCAAAATATGGTATTTGGTCAAGTTTTTTTAGATCTAAATGAAGATATGATAAATAATGATGGCATAGGAGTTGCTAACGTTAAAGTCGATATTTATGAAGACTTAAATTTAAATGGTGTGATAGATGGCGGAGACCTTCCGTTACCTACAACGCCATCTACCACTACAGATATTAATGGCAATTATCAATTTGAAGTCCCGACGTATAATATTGTTATTGAAGATGATTTTTCTTCTAACACATATACAGGAGGTTCTGGCTGGAATGGAAATTGGACAGAAGTAGGAGAATCTGATGGTCCAGCTACTGGCGATATAGGCTTTTCATCATCAAGATTAAAAGTAAGAAACAATAAGAGTGTATATAGACAAGTAGACTTAAGCGAAGCTATATTTGGCACCATTTCTTTTGATGCTGGAGAAGATGGCATAGTTGATCTAGGAGATGACGTGATAGTAGAGATTTGCTCTGATAATTCATTCTTTAATTGCCAAACATTGTTTTTTAAAGCTGATGATTTTACAAGTGCTACTATATCTAATACATTCATCGACCTAGATAAACTTACTAGCACTGCGGTTTTTAGAATTGCAACTACAGGTTATACAGCTCTTGACGAAGAGTTTCATATAGATAATATTAGGATTCTAACCTCTATTCGTGGTAAAAACCTACTTCTTGAAACCGATTTAGCGACCTTACCCAGCGGTCATACTTTAAGCACAGATAATTTAGAAACGTCTGATTTTGCTCCAACAGGATCTGTTGGATTTTGTGATAAAACTAATGATTTTGGTTTTCTTGTTTGTAATATGACAGATTCAGGACTAACTATTTTATGTAATGACAATGGCACACCTTTAGATGCCACAGATGATTCGTATTCATTTACTTTAAATCCAGTTGGTGCTCGCACTGGAGCCTCATATTCTGTGAGTGGTGATGTCACAGGTTCTGGTACGTATGGAATAGATACTGTCTTCGGGCCATACCCTTCAGATGGGGTCACCAAAACGATTACCATAACAGACAATACCGGAAATTGTAAAATAACAGATTTTAAAATTATAGCATCAGTTAGCCATTGTTTATCATCTAATTCTTTTACATCAATTGATTTTGATGGCGTAGATGATTACTTGTCTACTACAGGCTTTTTAGATGGTTTACAAGAAGTTACATTAATGGCTTGGGTGAAAATTGATCCTTCATATGGTGGAGGAGAAACACTCACAATTGTAAGTGAAGATATTTCAGGTATGTTAACTATCAATTCAGGTAACGCACCGGTATTTACCGTTCGAACAGATATAACACCAACAATTGCACTTAATGCCAACCCAATTATAAATGATGAATGGCATCACATTGCTGGAACTTTTTCTGGAATTACAGGAGAATTGAATATCTACGTTGATGGAAAATTTGAAGGGATTAGTCCTACAGATTTTACAGGCGCAGCTATTTCTATTACAGGACTGGGTAATGGTAATTTTGAAGTAGGTAGATTCTCAAAGGATACAGCTCCAGACCAAAATTATTTCTTTGGCGCTATTGATGAAGTTAGAGTATTTGATTCTGCCTTAACTGAATCACAGATCCAGCGAATGGTTTATCAGGAGATAGAACAAAATGGTATAAATGTAAAAGGTACTACTATTAACAAGGATATTGTTGACAGTGCCTCAAGTAATCCTATTCTTTGGAATAATCTTAAGGCGTATTACCCAATGACCAACGTGGCCAATTCAAAAACCTTTGATATTTCTGGTAATCTAAGAGATGTAACATTATATAACATTATTAATATACAACCTCAAACAGCACCCATGCCATATGAAACAGTAGCTGATGGACCTTGGACCACTGAAAGTACTTGGTTACATGGCGATGTATGGGATATTGAAGACATACCAAACAATAAAGACTGGAGTATCGTCCATATCAAGAACGATGTCACTACTTCCGGGTCTCATACCCAGTTGGGCATGCACATAGATGCAGGAAACAAATTGACGGTCTCAGGCGATAATGCCATCACCAACAATTCGTACCTTGAATTGAACGGTACACTTGACCTAGCAGATGATTCGCAACTGGTGCAGACAGAAACTAGTGATCTGGTGTCTTCTGCCACTGGCAAGATACTCAGACGCCAGGAAGGAAATACCGATGTGTTTTGGTACAATTACTGGTCATCACCTGTGGGAGCTCTTGGAGCAACAACGCTTTCTGACAATAATGGCACTAGCAACAATACCAATAATACACCTTTCAATATCGACATGATAATGGATGGAACAGGGGCAGATATTACCTTTACCTCAGCATTCGATCAAGCTGGAATGATCTCTGACCGTTGGTTGTACAGTTACCAGAACGGAATCATCTATTACGATTGGGTCACATTAACACCAGCCTCTGCCATTGCACCTGGTGTAGGATACACACAAAAAGGAACTGGTATTGATTCCAACCCAGACCCAATGATTACCGAACAACAATACACCTTTGTAGGGAAACCAAATAACGGGACCATTCTCATCGCAGCAGATGATGTAGATGGTGATGCTGGTGCAACCACCGAAAGTGTTCAGGACGTCAGTCTAACAACAATCTTAATAGGAAACCCTTATCCTTCGGCTTTGGATGCAGATGAATTTATCCGCGACAACATCGACTTTGACAATGGTTTCGCAAATCCGATCATACAAGGCACCATCTTATTATGGGAACAATGGGCAGGAACGTCACACTGGCTTGCAGAATACGAAGGAGGCTATGGCTTCATCAACCTCACCGATACTGAACGTGCCTACCAGCATCAGGACATCATGATTGCAGACCCTACCAATCCAGACAACAGGGGCATCAAGACCCCTACTAGGTTCATTCCTATAGGACAAGGCTTTTTTGTGGAAGTGATTGCCGATATTGGTAACATAGAATTCAATAACTCACAACGAGTTTTCAAACAAGAAAGTCTAAGTGATTCGGTATTCTTCAGGAACGGAGACGTTCAAGAAGATAATCCGGCATCAAGCAGCGAAAACAGGGTGGATGAAATGCAGATCCTGCGATTGGAATTCGGCGTCTCTAGTGGTGCCAGTAGAAGTTTCGTACTAGGTTTCAGCAATTTTACGACCGACGATTTTGACTATGGCTATGATGGTGGCTTGATCACTAATCCTCCAGCAGACGATATGGGAAGTATCTTGAATGGTGAGCAATATGTCATCCAGGCCTTCGCTCCTATCACACCTAACAAAGAAGTGAATCTAGTGATGCATTCATCGGGTACTTTTACACATACCCTAAAATCAACAGAGATCACTAATATCCCAGATGGGCAAGCATTATTTATAAGAGACAATCTTAATGGCAACATTTATAACCTAAGAAGCACTGAACCTTACAATTTCACCTCGGTATCAGGCACATTCAGCGATAGGTTCCAAGTCATTTTCAAGGATCCAACCCTTTCGGTCAACACAGAAGAATTGAATAATGTCCTGATTTATGTAAATGCTATTCAAAACAGTCTTTTTATAAAAGGTTTGAACGAGGATGTTAAAAGTATCTCTATAACAAGCATGCTGGGGCAAACAGTGACATCTTTCAACAACATGACTGTTAACACCGCAGAGAGTGGCATATATTTAGGAGAACTAAGCTCTGGGGTCTACCTTGTGAACCTGATTACTAAGAACAACCTCAAACTCAACAAAAAGGTAATCATAAAATAAATTCTTCACCCTCAATTTATGGAGTCCTTTTTCAGAGTTGAATTATTTGAAATTCAAGATTAGCTTGATTATTTTACTATTGACTTATAACTATAGTTCAAATTTTGAATAAAATGTAAGTTACATCCTACTATTTATATTTTTCGTCGGTAAAAACTGCGCATTAACGAGAGATTTGTATGTTTTATACATGTATTTCAACGAATAATTACGATAAGCGTTTGAAAAACAAGTCAATATATATATGTTTGTTATAATTCGTGTTGTTTTTTGCGAATTAGCCCTAATTAAAACGTAACCTATGTTAGTTAAATTACGCTCAATAAGTGTTGTGGTATTGATGCTGTTTTCTGCATTTATTTCTGCTCAAATATCAGATCTAGAATTTCAGGGTATTGTCTCCGATGACATTGCACCAGATGAAGGCCAGACTATTGAATTAACCTTTGAAATCAAGAACTTAGGCCCTAATGCTGCTAGCAATGTGATTGTCACCAATCTCATTCCCGCAGGGTTTACCCATGTTAGCGATGATAGTTCAGGACAATATATTGTTGGGACAAATACATGGGCCATACTGGCTATTAATTCAGGAGCAACTAGCCAAATGAAAATTACGGTTACTGTTGATGCTGGAACTAATGGAACTACAATTTCTGTAAATCCAATTATTTCAGGTTCCGATCAAACAGATCCAAATATGACGAATAACTCAGTTAGCCTGGATCATAATGTTAATTACCCAGATCTAGAGGTAACTAAAACTGTTGATATACTTGCACCTCAAGTAGGTGAAACGATTGAGTATACAATCACTGTAACACATCTTAACACGACTACTTTAGAGGCAACCAATGTCCTTATAGAAGATATCTTATCGACATCCCTCACGTATGTTTCGGACGATAGTGGTGGTGCTTATAATTCTGTAACAGGAATTTGGAATATCGGAACATTAATTGCTGGTCAACAAGAACAAATAAAAATATCTGTCACGATTAATGTAGGAGCCTCTGGTGTTAATGTCAATAATTTGGCACGAATTTTATCTTTCGATCAAACCGACCTGAATACAGGTAATAATCAAAGCAATATTGAAGTACTTGTTACCACTGCCGACCTCATCATGACTAAAACAGTTGATAATAATTCTCCGAACGAAGGGCAAAACATTGTTTACACTCTCGAAGTCGAAAATAATTCGAGCAGTCTATCGGATGCATCTAATATTATAGTCACAGATTTATTGCCAGCAACACTCGCCTATGTCAGTGATGATGGCGGTGGAGATTATAATAATGTTACTGGTATATGGACATTGCCTTCAACACTCACACCAGGAGATAAAATAGAATTAAAAATCACGGCAACTGTTGATCCAAATCCATCTCCACACACAATTATAAATACTGCTGAAATAACAAGTTTTGATCAAGATGACGATAATCAATCTGATAATTCATCAACTGTATCTATTATCGTGAACGGGATCGATCTAGCAATAACAAAAACTGTTAGTGATAACAATCCTGCTGTTAGTGATATCATAACCTATACTATTGTTGTAACTAATCAAGGCTCTCTTCCAGCAAACGATATTACTGTAGAAGATGCTTTATCCAATCGACTGACCTTTATTTCTTCAACAGAAACACAAGGTACGGCCTATAATTCTGGAACCGATGAATGGTTTGTTAATGACCTAAATGCCGGTGCTTCAGCGACCCTAACTATCGATGTACAAGTTAAAAATAGTGCTAATAGAAGATTAATTCCCAATACTGCAAGCATCTTGAGTGTTCTTGAACCAGACTCAATTCTCTTTAACAACAGTGATACTGTAGATATTGCTGTTGGTAGCGCGGATCTGGAAATCATAAAAACCGTAAATGTTCCGACCCAATTGGAAGCTGGTACGGTTATTTTTACCATAGAAGCCAAAAACAATAGTGCAGATACAGATACCTTTATAACATTTATTACAGATATCTTCCCTAACGATGTCACTTATGTAAGTGATGACTCTGGAGGGGCTTATGATCCTGTAACAGGAATCTGGGATGCAGGAAATGTGGCGAATGGATCATCAAATTTCTTAAATATCACTTGTACTGTAAATAATGGCACAAAAGGTTTTACAATTACCAATACGGCATCAGGGACTGCAATTATGAGTGATCCAGACACTTCTAACAATAGCGATGATGCTTCGTTTCAAGTTAATGGCGCTGATCTAGCAGTAAATAAAACCGTAGATAACGAGTTCCCAATAGAGCTAGATGCTTTGATTTACACGATAACGGTAACAAACAATGGTCCGGATGACGCAACCAATGTTCAAATTTTGGATCAATTACCATTTAGCGTTAATTATGTTGGAGATATTGCTTCACAAGGAACTTATAATAACATTAGTGGAATTTGGGATATCGGCACAATTACCAATGGGAGTACGTTGACATTAACCATAAACACCCAAGTGAGATTGGGAGGAGCATTTACCAATACGGCAAGTATCTTTGCAACAGATCAAGGTGATGACTCAACAGCGAATAACTCCAACTCTGCAAAAGTTTCAGCCAAAAAAGCGTTTGATGCTGGCTCCGCTATTATAGATATGGGTGTCGCTACACAAACAATAAATAACGGTCTGGTACCTTTTGGATTAATATATGATCTTTCCATTAACAATAAAGTACCAATTTACTGGGTGGTTAATCATGCTAAATCATGGGTAAGTCCGACAGCAAAGCAAGACCAAGTCGATATTAACATAGCTGGTAAAGATTATAAAGGAGGTCCTTTTGTGATCCCAGCAGAGTTCATGGTAATTGCCCAGCCTATTATTGATACATGGGTATCGAATTATCCTGGACTCACTGTTGATATTAATTTACCAGCTTTTGATGCACCTATTTATGATTACATTACGAGTTTCCCACGAGCGGTTCTCGACACTCAAAATGGTGATAAGCTTCAAGACGCGTTTTACGATAAATCAGGTGTTCCAGCAAGTTTTGGTAGACTTGGAACCCCAGACGATTTGAATAATTGCGATGACATGTATACTATGCCGCATGCAGATCCTCAAGACTGGGATGCTAGTACCGTTAATAATTTGATCAGCTTTATAGAACAAGGTGGTTATTTCTGGGCAGCATGTCATGCCGTAAGTGCTATGGAAGGTGCTGTAGACATTGACAATGACGGGAATCCAGACCTGAACTTATTATCCAACAACGGCTTGGTATTATGGGATGATCACGATGACGGAACTCCTCCTTATAGCTACAATACGCAAATAGGCATATTTAATGGTGCCGAAACAGCGGGCGATCCATTAATGCAATTTATTGGTACGATGGATGGTTCCCTGCAAAATGGTTCAGAACAAATTTATATTCCTGAAATTGAAGGGTGGAGAGATTCTACCATCTTGGCGTTGACCGACGACGACCATCCAGAGGTCATTAACGGCGATTACCCTACTGGGCCTGCAGTAGCATTGGCTTATGGTCGTGCATTTGGCAACAATAATTACGGCATGGTGATGTATGAAGCCTCACATAGAATACAAGGTGGCACTGAAGCCGAAGATGTTGCCGCAGCAAGAGCATATGGAAATTTCTTATTACAAGCGGGTATAGAAAGGCGTCCTAAAATTAAAATGGGAACACTCCCTGGTCTAGTACTCATAGACAATAATTTTAGTATCGTGCCAGAAGTGTCTGGTATTGCGCCTCCATTTACGTATGAGTGGACAGATACCTGTGGTGGAACTTTCAGTGATCCTACCGCGTTAGACCCGACCTACACACCAAATCCCGCATTTGTTGAAAGATATACATGTTTAATAAGCTTCGTGGTCACCGATAGTTGTGGAAGACGAAATTTCACCTCTTTTGCAGTTGCAGTTGATAAGGATACAGACAGCGATGGCATTATAGACTCTAATGATATCGATGATGATAACGATGGTATTTTAGATATTGTTGAAGAAAATGGTAATACAACTCGAGATAGCGATGGCGATGGTGTTTTGGATCGATCAGACTTAGATGCAGATGGCGATGGTATATTGGACATAGTTGAAGGCGGATTGACACCAGCTCAAATTGCGACTTTCGATACCGATGGCGATGGTTTCATTGACATAACATTTGCGTTCGGTGCAAATGGTTTGGCAGATTTACTGGAAACGGCTCCAGAATCTGGTGCAATCAATTATGCTCATGTAAATAGTGATTCAGACAGCAATCTTAATTTTCAGGATATCGATGCAGATAACGATGGTATACCCGATAATATTGAATTACAATCAACATTGACTTATATAGCACCAGATGCTACCGTTACTGAATTTGGAATAAATACTGCCTATGTTGGCGGAATGACATTAACGTATTCAGACCTCGATCCTACGCCGGATTATCTTGATACCGATGCAGATGAGGACGGGTTTTTAGACATCGAGGAAAATGGCATGATCAATACCATCAACAATCTCGATACTGATGGTGACGGACTGGACGATGCCTTTGAAGGCAGTAAAATCAATGACCCTTATGATGTAAATGACGATATTGATGATCCAGCATTGTCTATACTGCCAGATAACAATAATAATCTTGGAAGTGGTGGAGATCTTGATTATAGGGATGCTGTTGCAGCGTTTCCTCCAAATAGTGCTTTGATCGATTTTGATGGTGTTGACGATTATACAGAAATGTCTCCTTCTGTCCTTAACGGATTAAGTGAATTTACGTGGATGTTTTGGATGAAATATGAAGGAACTCCTTTTGATAATAGCGATAAGGTCTTTGTCATGGGTCAGGATGATGTCTTCGAGGTTACCATTGAAAAAAATGTGGACGGCGATAATACAAAACAGTCCATTAATGGGCGCGTGTTTGTGCAAGGAGGTGCAAACCAGCAAACAAGCTTGGATTTTGATCCCGCCAATTGGACACATATTTCTATATCGGCCAAATGGGATGGCACCAATACATCTTTTGATGTTTACAGAAATGGATATTCTGCCGGAACACAAATTGTTCCAGTTCAAATTAACTCAAATGGTAATACCTTTAGAATGGGTGACCTAGCCGGGTTTGATTTGTTTACGGGTTGGATTGATGAATTCAGGATCTTCGATTTGGCACTTACCCAAGATCAGGTTCGTAGAATGATCTATCAAGAAATAGAGGATAATTCGGGTAATATCCGTGGAACGGAAATTCCAAAGGATATTATTGATGGCACAACAAATGCAACCATTCCTTGGGCTAATCTTGTCACCTATTATACGATGTCAAGTGTACAAACTGGACTACCGAGTTTTTTATTAGACGATTCGTCGTATTCCAATCATAGTACATTGAATAATATAACCTCCTTCTTGGAATCAACAGCTCCAATTCCTTTCGAGACGATCAATGCCAACAAAACAGGCAATTGGAATACTCCCGGACTTTGGAAACACGAAGACGTATGGGATATTGAAGATCTTGATGCTTCTGTTAACTTTATATCGGACCAATCTCCAGCCCCATGGACGATTATCAGGATACACGACAATATTACCATTGATCAATATACCACTGGCTTAGGCATGATAATAGATGAAAACAGGACGCTAACAGTTACAGCTGATAACGAATTGGAGAACAATTGGTATCTAGAATTAAATGGAACTATTGATTTGATCGGTGATTCGCAACTTGTTCAAACAGATATTAGTGATTTAGCAGTATCCAGTTTTGGGAAAATTAAAAGACGTCAGCAAGGAGCTGCTAGCAATTACTGGTATAATTACTGGAGTTCGCCAGTAGGCCAATTAAGTGTGACTCAAAACAACACACCTTTTAGTTTAGCTATATTAAAGGACTCTAACGAGTCCAACCTTAATTTCACGACCTCATACGATGCATCTGAAACTACTCCAGCGACTATTAGTGAACGATGGTTATTCACTTTTACCAATGGCGTAACCTTTTGGGATTGGGATGTTCTGGACACCGATACTTTTATAGTTCCTGGAACAGGATATACGCAAAAAGGGTCAGGCACATCGTTAATAGCGCAGGAATATCTATTTGAAGGCAAACCCAATAACGGTACTATTCTTCTTAGTGCTATTGATACAGGAGGTCCAGGAAACGAACAAGATGTCTCACTGACAAATTACCTTCTAGGAAATCCATACCCATCGGCGTTAGATTCTCACCAATTTATTGATGATAATGTTGGTGTTATAGACGGAACCCTTAAATTATGGGAGCAATGGGCCGGGACATCTCATATTCTACAGGAATATCAGGGTGGATACGGTTTCATTAATAAATTGACCTCTGAGCGGGCATATCAATATCCAGGGATACCTGTTGCCGATAATAATGGTGATGGTGATGTAACTGCTGAAGATGCTGAAGGCATAAAAACACCAACTAGATATATTCCGGTGAGTCAGGCATTTTTTGTTGAAATAACGAATGATGGGAATATTGAATTTAATAACACACAGAGAATATTCAAGCAAGAAACCCTTGGTGAATCTGTGTTTATGAGAAATTCTCAAGGGGTTTCTTCCAGAAATGAAGATTCACCCTTAGTAAATGACGATTTTCAAAAGATACGACTAGAATTTGCAACTTCAGCTGGTGCAACAAGGCGGTTTACATTAGGATTTAGTGAAAACACATCGGATGGCTATGATTATGGATATGATGGAGGCCGCATTGAAGTAGCTCCTAACGAAGACATGGGTTCTCTTTTTGAAGATAGGCAATATGTGATCCAGGCTTTTGCACCAATTACTCTGGACAAAGAAATCGACCTTTACTTTAAGTCATCAGGAAACTTGACATATAGTCTTGATATCGCAGAGCTTGTGAATATTGACCCTTCTCAAGATATTTACTTGCGAGATACCCGCGAAAATATTTATTGGGACTTAAGGCAAGGACCATATAATTTTAGTGCTTTCGCTGGTGTGGATAAGGATAGATTTGATATAGTTTTCAAACCAGGGCCAACCTTATCTGTTGGAGACACTACTATTGAAGGTGCTTTAATATACGCTGATAACGAATTAGACAAACTTTATATAAAAGGATTGACAGAAGACATCAATAAACTAACAATCACCAATTTATTGGGTCAGACCGTTAAAAGTTATTCGGATATCGAACATCAAAAAGCATCGGATGGTATTACCATTAATTATCTTAGTTCTGGTATTTATATTATAAATATTGAAACCGATACCAAGCAACAAGGCAAGAAGGTGATCATTTACTAAAGATCGCTTATGAATAACAAGCGCATTTTGTGCAAAATGTGCTTGTTATTTATTATACCCAAAACGTTTCAGCTGCCTCTGATCGCTTCGCCAATTCTTATTCACCTTCACATATAGCTCAATATGGACTTGTTTGCCAAAGAATTTTTCAAGGTCTTTTCGAGCCTCTACGCCAACGCGCTTTAAAGCAGTCCCTTTATGTCCAATTAAGATGCCCTTTTGGGTTTCGCGCTCTACCATAATAACAGATCGCATTCTAATAATTTCTTCTTCTTCAAAAAATTCCTCTGTATCTACCTCAACAGCATATGGGATCTCCTTTTTGTAATGTATTAAGATTTTCTCGCGAATCGTTTCATTCACGAAAAAACGTTCAGGTTTGTCTGTTAATTGGTCCTTAGGATAGAAAGGTGGAGACTCAGGTAGTAATTCTATAATCCGATTAAAAACTTCTTTCACATTAAATCCTTTCAATGCAGACATAGGGAAAAACTCAGCATTTGGCACTTTATTCTGCCATAACTCCGCTTGCTCTTCCAATAATTCTTGATTGGATGTATCAATCTTATTCAGTAATAATAGTACTGGGATCTTAGAATTTGTAATCTTTCTGAAAAAGGCCTCATCTTTAAGCTCCTTCTCACCGATCTCAACCATATAGATCAATACATCGGCATCCTCAAAAGCGGATTTAACAAAATTCATCATTGATTCCTGAAGCTCGTATGCAGGTTTAATGATTCCTGGCGTGTCAGATAAAACCACCTGAAAATCATCACCATTTACAATTCCTAAAATGCGATGTCTCGTGGTTTGAGCTTTTGAAGTTATTATGGATACCTTTTCACCAACAAAGGCGTTCATCAATGTGGACTTGCCCACATTGGGATTTCCAATAATATTTACAAAACCTGCTTTGTGCGACATACTAAGATTTAAGTTTGCTAAAATACACCTTTGCTGCTTTATTTACATGTTTGGCTAGAAGTAAGGCGGAAATTACGGTTGGAATCGCCATTAGCGCAAAAGCGTTATCAATGATATTAATGGCTACATCTAACTTAACAATTGAAGCAAATACTATAGACACTACAAATACATAGTTATAGTATTTAGCGTATTTCGGTTTCCATAAAAATCCAAGACATACAGAACCATAATACGAATAGGAAAACATGGTGGAGAAGGCAAAAATAAATGCGGCCAAAGTTAAAATCCAACTCCCAATTCCATATGGTATAACCGCATCGAATGCTTTTAAGGTTAATGACACCCCACTACTGTCTCCGGTTTTCCAGACACCAGTTGATAAAATTGCCAGGGCGGTAAGCGTACAGACCAATAAGGTGTCGATTGCGGGACCAATCATCGCTACTAATCCTTCTCTTATCGGTTCTTTTGTTTTAGCCGTTCCATGCATCATAGGAGCAGTACCCAAGCCTGCTTCATTAGAAAAAGCTGCTCTTTTAACCCCTGTTTTTATCAAATAACCAAGGACGCCTCCAGCCATAGCTTCACCGGAAAACGCATCAGAAAAAATCAATGCGAACATGGCAGGAATGTGTTCGCTTTGCACAACCAATATGCCTATTACTGTAATAAAATAAAGTACTACCATAAACGGTACTAAACGACTGGCGACATTTGCAATACGTTTCAGGCCGCCGAAAATCACGAATGACGTTAATACTGCCGTACCAATTCCGATATACAATTTGGCATTAAAGATTTGGGATTCATCATGTACAAAAACATCTACTAGCGTCTGTGTTAATTGATTCGCCGAAAAGACGGGCAGGGTACCTATAAGCCCAGCTAATGCAAAAAATACGGCTAATGGTTTCCAACGCTTTCCTAATCCTCCCATGATAACGTACATAGGTCCGGCCAAAGTTTTGCCCTCTTCATCCTTGTCTCGATACATCACAGCTAGGGTACAGGTATAGAATTTGGTTGCCATTCCAATAATGGCTGTGATCCACATCCAGAAAATAGCACCGGGACCACCAGTAGCTATGGCAACGGCAACACCACTTATATTACCCATGCCAACGGTTGCGGCAATGGCAGATGATAGTGCCTGAAAATGACTTAATTCACCTTCATCTTTGTCATCATCATATTTCCCACGTAGAATATTAATTGCATGACCAAAATAAAGAAAGGGAGTGAATTTTGAATAAATAAGAAAAAACAAACCTCCACCGACAAGCAAAGTTAATAAGGGCCAATCCCATATCCAGGAATTAAACCTTGTGATATACTCTTCAATCATTATTTGCTATTTAAGCCTGTAAGTTAGAAAAATATGAACGGTTAGAGCATAAAAAGAATAGAGCCTCAATTAAATTGAGACTCTATTCTTAATTAAGTTAAAGTTAAAACTCTATTTCTAATACTTAACTACTCGTTTGATTTCTTGATTACCTGCCTGATTCAGTTTTACAAAGTAAATACCAGACTGTAATTTTTCACCAAATTTGTAGATTGAATTTGCATCAAATGTATCCATATGTACAGTTTTACCTGAGATATCCAATACTTGAATGCTAATTCTATCTCTATTGTTATCTGTTGCTACCTTAATATTAAAGGCATTATCAGATGGTATTGGCCATGTTTTTACATTAAATCCAGTGACGTTCAACTCGTCTCTGACATCTGTAATTTCATCTTCCGATCTATCTCCGGCACCCCTGTTAGCATTAGCAGTTCTGCTAGTACCACTATCAATTTGGCAAACATTACCATCTTTGTCAACATGTTTTACAACCGTTACTCCACCAGCAAATGTTACGCCTAGGATATCCCGAGAACATGATGTATGGACCTCAGCAGTGCTGCTTCCAACATAGATCTCTAGGTTTTTCTCTAGTTTCACACCATTGTCTGTAATAGTATAAGTACCATCTCCGTTGTTTGTCACGGATCCTGAGTTAGTAGATGGTGTATCGGTTCCTGCATAAGAGAAAGTAACTTCAACAAGCCCTCCTTTACAGTCACATTCTACAGGAGTAGACGGACATGTATCGATAGAGCTTACACTTCCTTCTGAATCAACATATCCGATTACAGTTATATCTCCAGAGAATGTAACTCCTAATATATCTCTTGAACAAGAAGTATGAATCTCTGCCGTGTTTCCACCAGAATAGACTTCAAGGTTCTTCTCGAGTTTTGCACCATTGTCGGTAATAGTAAATGTACCATCTCCATTATCTACGATTGTACCAGAATTAGTGGATAATGATTCCGCTCCGCCATAGCTAAATGTTATAGATGTCAATCCACCTTTACATTCGCAATCTGGACCTTCAACTTCTTCTTGAGAACAACCATCTACAGTGGTTGTATTACCTTTTGTATCGGTATATGCTATGACAGTGACACCTCCTGAGAATGTGACGCCTATTACGTCTCTAGAACAAGAAGTATGAATCTCTGCAGTGTTATTACCAGAATAAACTTCAAGGTTCTTCTCGAGTTTTGCACCATTATCGGTAATAGTATATGTACCATCTCCATTATCTGCGATTGTACCAGAGTTAGTGGACAATGCGTCACCTCCCATATAAGAGAAGGTTAGGGACGTCATACCACCTTTACACTCGCAATCCACAACTGGCGGACATAATTCGAGTGATGTAACATTTCCTGACACGTCAACATGTTCAATCACAGTTATTGATCCAACAAACGTCACTCCAATAATGTCTCTAGAACAAGAAGTATGTATTTCGGCAGTGTTGCCATCTACATAAATCTCAAGGTTTTTCTCAAGTTTTTCGCCGTTATCAGAGACCGTGTAAGTACCGTCGCCATTATCTGCGATTGTACCAGAGTTAGTTGACAATGTGCCACCTCCTGCATATTCAAAAGTCACTGAAGACATACCGCCTTTACATTCGCACGTGGCTTCAGTTTCAGGGATCTCTATCTCGCAAGGGGCGCAATATGCATTACCTTCCCAAGTGACAAATTTCTTACCATGAATTTTCTTGGCTATGAATTGACCCTTCATGTAAACTGGCTTATTTCTATCGCCTTGTACCTTGATCTCATTATCATTAGCATGGATATATGCAGTAATCGTAGAACCCTTCTTGACTTCTACCTTGTCGTCTACGTACATAGACACATTATTCATATCAGGATTAAAGTCCGTGTATTCATCGAACTTCACTTTTTTATTAATTAATATATTCGCACAATCTGCAAACCTGATCTGTGTATGTTTTTTAGTCTTTAATTCGTTTATAAAAATATTCGATGCAGTAAATGTTACACTAGCACCATCCTTGATCTCTACCTTGCCATAAATCTGTCCATCAAGCACGACGGTTTCATTGTTATTTACAGTGACATTTGGACTATCGCCGTTGGAAACAGTATTATAATAGAACATAGGAATCTCCACATTCGCTGGCGCTTCAATAACTGTGCCCGCACTACTATTGTTATCAATTTGAACCTCAGCAGCATTAACCACTTCATCGACATTAGAATTTTTATGCAACTTAACTTTTCCATTATTAGCTGTAACACACACATTACCCGAAATAACATTATTGTTATCATGCAAATGAATTTCCTTAGTTGCGATAAGCGTACATTCTGGTGTTTCACTTGATGAAGACACCATTACAAAAAGCATTCTATTGACATAATCATTGGCATTACTGCGGAAAGTCCAATCAGGTACCGGATCCACACCAAGATAATTATTGGTAATTCCAACATCATCTGAGGCTCCGCTATTGAAATCTTTTCCCCATCCATTATATGCCAACACAACTTCTTCGGCACCATGATCATGAATTTGGAAACTACTGTAACTATCATCTGCTATAGTGTCTCCCCAATCATAAGTAGCATCTGAAGCATTTGGAATGTTTTCTCCATTGCCAGTAGTATATCCGGTATTCCATATTTCGATATTACCGGTTGAAACGCCGGTGGCACTAACAATACCATTACCGGCATCATAGTAATATGACATATCATTGACTAATTGTTGGTGCGTAAAGTTTGTTTCAGGCACGTCTTTTTGAGGAAGCCCTAACTTAACAAGATCAGTGGTAAAAGCATCCATGGACACCCATACCCATTTAATCTGTCCACTAGCCCTTTCAAGTCTCATGAAATACGCAACCTTATCAAAACAATCTATCGATTCTCCTGAATAGTCAATTGCATAAGGAACACCATTGGTCCAAACAGCATTCTCTGGCATGTTCACTTTATACAGTATATCAAAGTCGCTTGCTTCGGGAACATTGTCCAAGGCAATTTGAGGTAGGGGATCTGTTCCGAACTGAGCAAAGACTCCCAAAGGAAGTAAAAGTGCTAGAACTAAAACACCCAAGCTCTTTAAAATGCTTTGATGATTTCTCGAATTTTTAGTTTTTTTTGAAATTGCAAATTGAAGGCACGACAAAGCCTCGATGAGTTGATCTGTTTTCATGTTTAAAATGATTTTAATTAATAGCAATATAAATATATGAAATATATCCTTCGTATTATTCTGATATACAATAATTTATTGTTCTTTTAGATGTAACTGCTTTTTTAACCGACAACACGAAAAAACCTCTATCTTTTTTTGTAAGTCAAGAAATATAATACCTAAAAGAAAGAATTAAACTACGTTTAAGCTATTAATTCTTCGTTATTCAAGACGATAATGTCGTTTCTTGAACTTAATGGTACTTGAAGATTGTATTATCGAAATAATTTCTTTTCTGGAAGTTATATCCCTAATAACATTAGCCTTTCAGCGAATATTCTTTTCAAAAGAATTTCGATTATAACAGATACTAGAAATAAATCAATTTTTGTCGATGCGGTTATAGGCACGAATCAAGACAATAGCCCATATGCCAACCAAGATAAATACGACAACGGAGAACCATAAGACTAAATCATTTGCTTCCATAGTCGATTAATTTAATTAGTATTAAAACCCCTAAAAGTGTCGGCACCCAGAGACCAACAAAAATACCATGTAGTTGATTGCCATTCAAAAAAAGATACTCGGCGAATAAGATTATGACAACGCATAATATGAGCATAGCGACATAACCAAAACCCAATTTTCTAAAAAATTTCATGAATCAGATATTTTTTATTTTCATTGCAAAATAAGTCCTTTTTAGAGGATTTATTACTTTAATACCTTAAAAACATAACAGAAAGTTAAATGTTTATACTCACTCAACTATCACCTTCTTAGTGAGTTTACCTTGTTCCGTATTGATACGTAACATATAAACCCCTGCTGGCAAGTGATTCACCTTTATTTGTGTTATAATAGTTTTAGTTTTCTGGTAATTGTTCTACGATCTGCCACGTACTCAAATTAAGGAAATTACCCGGATACGATAATATATTCTGCAAGATATTTGGTGTATCCAATACTCCTGCACCTGCGTATTGAGTAACCCCATTCATATCAACATCATTATCATTATAACCAGTCACCGACCATGTTGGTAGGTTCAAGAAATTACTTCCATCGTTGAGGATGAATCCAAGCAGATTAGATGTATCGAGGACACCTGCACCTACATATTGTATAGTAGTATCACCATTGACATTTCCTGCCCAAAGCGCCTTATCTCCTGATCCCAATATCACTTGAGCATCTGTGCCAAATGTGGAGAACGCATTATTGGTAAAATCTACTATTGTAGTTGAACTAGCAGTTAATCCAAAAGTCGCTTGAGACATTGCCCCTGTATGATTTCTATGCTTGAAAGCTACATAATAATCTGCTGGTACTGCACTTATTGTTAAAACTGAAGTGCCATCCAGATCTACGATATTTCCATCTCTTTGCAACAAGGCGGATTGCCCTGCAATGATATTGGTATTATCACCAGAGTCTCTCAATTCTACCCAAATCCAATCAACGATATCATCGGCTGCCAAGCCAGTACCACTAAGACCTCCTAAATTGAAGACGCTTGGGTCCACTGGCAGAAGATCAGCATAAGGACTTGTAGCTGGTAAAAATCCATCTTCTCTTAGAATATCATTCATCAGACCTGGAATTGTAGGATTCAATATTGGTCCTTGAAGTACTACCTTCGGACTTATTATTATTGTACACATAGGCACAATGTTATCTTCGATAGTTACGGTTACTTCACAAGTACCTATCCCGATGCCGTTATCTGCGCTAATAGTTACAATATTATCTCCAATATCATTGCAAGTAAATATTGTCTGACTAGCACTTACAACTACAGGATTGCCACAATCACCCGTTATTATCGTAGAATTAATATTTCCGCTAAAATTTGTCGATCCATCTGAGTTTGTAAGTACTTCGGTCCAATTGATCTCGGCAAATTGCCCCTCAAATCCTGGTGAAAAATTAGTAATCGTGCTTGTCGCCCCTCCAAAACCATTATCATCGGTATTAACGGTAAACTCAATGACATCACCAATATTTAATGCAACAACAGAATTCCCATTTGCTGGGTAAGTAGCAGCATTACTTAAGTTGGTGAACGCCCCATTTAAAGTGTAACCAAAATCATCAAAGCCCGGGGAGTCACCAGATTCAAAAAGCCAATCGAATGAAATACTACCACTTTGTGTTATCGATACTTGCATCGTAGTTGATCCAGTAGCAGAAGAGCCATTATTACCCCCTACAACAACTAGTGTATCCGGAATCGAAGCAACTGGGTCGTAAATTGCCATTCCAGAACCATCTAAGGTGAGCGTAACGTTGCTACAAGAAACATTGGGAATACCGTTTGTTACTGTAATAGTTGCCATTGCGTCAAGTCCATTACATGGTTCTGTATAGGTCACCATATGATCTCCAACTCCTGCGGAAGCTGCATCGAAAGAAAACGTCATTCCATCTCCACCATCTGTCACGAAACCACCAACATCGCTGTACATCCCACCTTCTACTAAACCACCGCCAAGTCCCGCGGCTACACCTTCAGAAATGCATATTTCAGGTCTATCAAGACTAAGTAAAGCACCAGGCATATCAAACGCTTCGATACCATCAAATCTATCATCAGAAGATCCTTGTGACGCGCTAAATCCAAGACCACGATTTGCAAAGGCTTCCCATATCAAACACTGATTGGCGCCACCATAAAGCGCCATATCAGCAGCTAAAATAGCATCACGCCCATCTACAAATCCTGGGAAAACAGAAGTTAATTTCAAACCCAAGGTCACCAATTCCAGAGACATATTATTTCCTCCTGTGCCATTATATAAATCAGGATCGAAACCATAATCGGCAATTAGTGCTTGTGTCATATCGTATAACATGGTCGCCCAAATAAAGCCAATACCATGTGGTTGAGATACACCACCACCGTCTGCAACGTCTACATATGTATAATCGTTGATTGCAAAACTAGTACTATAAGGTGCATTTCTAATTCCGCCTCCTCCATCACCCAACTCAAACAAGAAGTTGCCAACCTCTCTATCACTAGTAGCATTCACTGCATCCATAGTTAGCATATAACCATAGTAATCACTCCAGCCCTCACCCATTTGCTCGGCATTGTTCAAAGCATTGGCATCGGCAGGTCCTCCTACCAATCTGTTCGATATGCCATGGGCATATTCGTGTATGACCACAATATTGTCATAATCTCCATCATTAAAACTTCCAAACCCATCTCCATCACAGATATACATTTGCATGATTGGATAATCGCCATCTGGTGGCGTCCCGAAATTAGCGTTGCATCTATTAAAAGCGGTAGGCGCAAGATCAGCACTATCTTGTGCTTGGGCATCGACACTATCACCGCCTGCCCCGCCATTTGCGAAGTTATCTTCTTGAAAATTTCCAGAAGCTTCATCAAAGCCATATTGATACAATATATCATGAATGATGTTATTCCAATAAAACAAATTAGTTATAGCGGCATCTTCAGACTGATCAGCAGCAGTATAAATAGGGTCACCACTCCCCGCATCAGTTGCATCAAATGCATAGTCGTAAACCGATCCAGATGCAGACTCTGGTGTATGATCTGATTCCAAGCCTTCATCATCATCGCTACCATCGTCATAAGCAGATACATTATTACCCCTGGTATATGTAAAAGTACTCAAACCATCATCGTGCCAACCTAGTGGTGATGCTGTGGCGTTCTCGGGATTTGCTTCAACCGTACGTCCCCCCAAATATGGACTTTCCATAGGCAATCCGAACACTGTGTATGCGCCAGCACGTCTTAAGTTTTTTACTGGTTTGCTTAAAGGCAACGCCTTTTTTTCCTTTGAACTAAGTATCAGCTTGTTTCGGGCCATCATTTCATGACCGTGATCACTATGATCACCACTAGCCTTACAGGAAACGGTCCAGTTGTTTTTATCAATGATATTTCCAGTAGTCGCATCGGCCCAAAAGTTCCACCAATCTGGACTATCCAACTCCCTAATGGAAAGCTCCCATACCATTTTAAAACCTACATCTTCCCCATAAAAATACATTAGCTTAACAGGAATGTCCCTTCTAGAAATCCCAGCTTTATTGAAGATTCCTTTTTGGTTGGACCCACTAAGATTCTCTATTTGTCGAAGACCATTCAGCTGATAACCCATTTGCTGTGAAACGCTTGCTATCACTTGTTCGGCACTCATACTCCTTGACATGTTCCTTGCTGAATTATTTATCCCATCCACAAAGTTTACTTGTGCTACTAAAGTATTACCATTAACATTTCTATGTATGCTGGATTCGGTACCATAAACTTCGATGCCATCAATGGCTTGTCTTAAATACGTGTGTTTAATGCCACTTTTAGAATCTGTATATTCTGAAGTTATCACATATTGGTTGTTGTTAGATGCCTTAAGTAAATTTTCTAGATAAGCAATAGATGTAATTCTCGAATGAGTTTCTTTTTCTTTCTTTTTAGTTTGAGAAAACGAGATGTTGATACAAAGGAGAATAGACAATAATAGTAATGCGTGTTTCATAATTGGTTGCTTTATGTATTATACATTATTTAAGTACGTAACAAAGACCTTTATAAAAGATAAACTATCGAATATAATTGTCCTTTATTTAAGTCGATAAAATTTATGGAATCGATGCACAATGAATACTGCACATCCAAATAAACAATAATGAGTTAATTCTTTTATGTATTCAAAAAAAGTCTTATAGTTGATTCCAGTTTAGCCTAAAGTTATGGAATTAAGTCAACAATCGAAAAATTTATTGTCAAAGAGCCAAAATTAGTTACAATTTTCTCTAAGTAGATTATGGTTGCAAGCTTTGATGAAACATGATTTGTATTTAATTCATCAGACCAAAAATAGGACATCACCTATCATGATTTTTACACGCATCATTAAAACTTAACAGAATGTTAAATAATTGTATTGTTCTAGAAAATTACTACCTTAGAATGCTCCTTATTTACAACTGTCCTGCTTTAATATTTCTAATCAATCAATCCTTCAAGATTCTTCTTGAAGAGACTGAATAATTAAAAACAATTAGTTTATATGAAACGAAGAGATTTTATTCAATATGCTGGATTAGGCGCAGGTGCAATAATGATGCCCTCGCTACTTATGGGTAACAACATTCCTGTAGAAGCCCTTCTAAATCCTGGCATGGATGTCGCTGCAAAAAAAGTTTTGGCGGATATGGCTTTGAACACCGCTAGGTCGGCAGGAGCTACCTATGCGGATGCAAGAATTGGAAGGTACTTGAATCAGTATGTATTCACCCGAGAAGACAAAGTACAAAACGTGGTCAATACCGAGTCTTTTGGCGTTGGCATACGTGTAATCGCTAACGGAACTTGGGGCTTTGCATCAACAAACGATGTGTCTGAAGACGGCATCAAAAAAGCCACTATGCAAGCTGTAGCAATTGCCAAAGCAAATTCCAAAATCCAAACAGAACCCGTTAAATTGGCTCCGGTTGAATCCTATGGCGAGGTATCTTGGAAGACACCGATCAAAAAGAATTTTAAAGATGTTCCTGTTTCCGAAAAAGTTGACCTATTGCTAACTGCTAATGCAGCTGCTATGGACAATGGTGCAGATTTTGTGAATTCAGCACTATTTATGGTGAATGAACAGAAATATTTTGCATCGACAGAAGGTTCTTATATCGATCAAGATGTACATAGGATTTGGCCAACATTTGGTGTTACAGCCATCGACCGTGCGGCAAATAAATTCAAATCCCGTCAAGCCATGAGTGCTCCAATGGGTATGGGCTATGAATATATGGATGGTCTTGACTCCGAAAAAATTGCCGGGCCTGAAGGTCTTAATCTCTATCGAAACAGTTATGATATCGTTGAAGATGCCATTCTTGCTGCCAAGCAAGCAAAACAAAAACTAACAGCTAAATCTGTTGACGCTGGAAAATACGACCTAGTGCTTGAACCTAACCATTTAGGTTTAACAATACACGAATCTGTTGGTCATCCTTTAGAATTAGATAGAGTTCTGGGATATGAAGCAAATTATGCGGGAACCAGTTTTGCGACACTCGACAAGTGGAAATCTAAAAATTTCAAATACGGAAGTGACATTGTAAACTTAGTTGCAGATAAAACAATGGTTGGATCCTTAGGAGCTGTTGGTTATGATGATGAAGGTGTGAAAACCAAGAAATGGGATCTCGTACGTAATGGTATACTTACGAATTATCAAGCCATTCGTGATCAAGTACATATGATCGATCAGAATGAATCTCATGGATGTTGTTATTCCCAAAGCTGGAATGATGTTCAATTCCAGAGAATGCCCAATGTATCATTAGAACCAGGTACTGAGAAATATTCCATTAATGATATGATCAAGGATGTTGAAAAAGGCATTTATATAGCTGGTAGAGGATCTTACTCAATAGACCAACAGCGCTATAACTTCCAATTTGGTGGAACCGTGTTCTATGAAATCAAGGATGGTAAAATCGTCGGAATGTTAGACGATGTGGCTTATCAATCCAATACGCAGGAGTTCTGGAATTCTTGTGTGAAGATCTGTGATAAAGATGATTACAGAGTATTTGGATCATTTTTTGACGGGAAAGGGCAACCTCCCCAGATAAGTGCAGTATCGCATGGTAGTTCTACCTCTAGATTCAAAGACGTTAATGTGATCAATACAGGTCGAACCATTTAATAACATATATTTCTACAAATAATAATAAGACTATGGCAATATATACAAAAGAAGAAGCAAGAAAAATCATGGAAAAAGCATTAAGCTTTTCTACAGCAGATGCTTGCGAAATTAATTTGAACGGAAGTGAAAGCGGCAATATACGCTATGCACGAAATTCGGTGTCCACATCTGGTCACAGATCGAATCAAACTTTAGTGGTGCAATCCAACTTCGGGAAGAAATCTGGAACGGCCACTATTGATGAATTTGATGATGTGTCCTTGGAGAAAGTGGTAAAGATATCTGAGGAATTGGCAAAATTATCTCCTGAGAACCCAGAATTCATGGCGCCTTTAGGGCCACAATCCTATGATGAATCAGTAACATATAGTGAAGCTACGGCAAATATAGCTCCGGAATATAGAGCGCAAGTAGCTAACAGTAGTATAGGTCCAGCAGCAGCTAAAGATGTTACTGCGGCAGGATTTTTCAATGATTCGGCAGGATTTAGCGCTATGATTAATTCAAGCGGATTGTTCGCTTACAATAAATCAACAAGTGCCAATTTTACGGTTACCATGAGAACAAACGATGGTACAGGCTCAGGATGGGTCACACGAGATGTTAATGATGTCTCCAAATTTGATGCCGTCGAAGCGTCAAATGTGGCAATAGACAAAGCTGTTATGTCACAAGAAGCGAAAGCCATCGAACCTGGCAAATACACTGTAATTCTTGAACCTGCTGCATCAATAGGTTTGCTCCAAAATATGTTTGGAACATTCAATGCTCGAACTGCAGACGAAGGACGTAGTTTTATGTCTAAAGAAGGCGGTGGTAACAAAATGGGTGAAAAAATTGTGGATGAAAGAATCAATGTATGGTCTGATCCACGTCATCCTGATGTTCCTACAGCAACATGGAACGGATCAGGACAACCTCTCAAGAAAATGAACTGGATTGAGAATGGTGTTGTAAAGAACCTAGCCTATGGCAGATATTGGGCTGAAAAGAAAGGGGTGGATTCTGTTCCTTTTCCACCAAACGGCATTATGGCAGGAGGAGACGCTTCTCTTGAGGATTTGATCAAAAGCACCAAGAAAGGGATACTAGTAACCCGATTATGGTACATCAGAGGTGTAGACCCACAAACTTTGTTATATACAGGTCTTACGCGTGATGGCACTTTTTATATCGAAAACGGAAAAATAAAATATCCCGTCAAGAATTTCAGGTTTAATGAAAGTCCAATAATCATGCTTAATAATCTTGAGACATTAGGACAGCAAGTAAGAATAGATGGTAATCTAATTCCTTACATGAAGATTAGGGATTTCACATTCACTAGTTTGTCGGATGCCGTATAATACCTATTAACTATAAATAACTGGTTGCTTTGAACTGATCAAAACAACCAGTTTTTTTATTTCCATGATAAATCGACTGTGAAACAAGTACCGTTTCGTAATGCCAATGAGCAATTATTGAAGAGTGAATAACAAGTTTTTTTTTACAAGATTGCAGTATGAATCTGGGGATTGGGATGTGGATCAAAGAATGCCATCAAACCTTTTGAATTCATTAGTCGAATACACCACATTAAAAGTGGACACTCGAGAAAACATCATTCCGCTTGGTAGTGATGATATTTTTAGTTGCCCTTTTTGCTATTTATCAGGCCATAAACTCGTACAATTCACAAAAAAGGAAAAAGAAAATTTCAAGAAGTATATCAATAACGGCGGTTTTGTTTTTGTAGATGATTGCAATCATGACATTGATGGTCTATTTGCTAAATCATTTGAGCGACAAATGGAAGATATCTTTGGAGTACGTGAACTAAAAAAAATCCCGAATGATCATGAGATATATAATATCTTCTTCGAATTTGAAAATGGTCCGCCAACCACGTCGCAAGAACTGAATGGCTGGGGAGATGATATAGTTCATGAATATCTAAAGGCCATTGAAATAAATGGCAGAATTGGTGTGCTATATAGCAATAAGGATTATGGTTGTGAATGGGACTATGATTTCAGGAATAAAAGATGGTACAAAATTGATAATACACGCTTTGGGGTAAATATAGTGATGTACGCCATCACCTCATAAAAACAAAATGAATGAATAAAGAATTAGCGAATATTGAACTAGAGGTTAATAATCTGACACAAAAGCTTGCGGACTTAAAAACAGAGATAAGCAAAGTGATCATTGGTCAAGAAGAAACCATTGATCAGCTACTCATCACATTTCTTGCTGGTGGCCATGCACTCCTCGAAGGCGTGCCTGGACTTGCAAAAACCCTAATGATCAGAACATTAGCAAAAGCCATCGATCTTGACTTCAAGAGAATTCAATTTACGCCAGACCTTATGCCTTCTGATATTATTGGAACAGAAATATTAGAAGAAGACCATAGCACAGGAAAGAAATTCTTTAAATTCAACAAAGGGCCAATTTTCGCTAACATTGTTCTAGCAGATGAGATAAATAGAACGCCACCAAAAACCCAAGCAGCACTCTTGGAAGCCATGCAGGAATTTGAAGTGACCTATTCTGGCAACACCTATAAATTAGATCGGCCTTTTTTCATCTTGGCAACTCAAAACCCTATTGAACAATCCGGGACCTTCCCATTACCAGAAGCTCAGCAAGACCGTTTTCTGTTCTACATAAAAATCGGCTACCCCAATGAATCCGAAGAGATAACAATTTTGAAGAATACCACTGGTATAAAAAAAGAAGACATTCATGAAGTCATAAGCGGTAATGATATCCTTAGGCTACAACAATTAGTGAGAGAAGTACCAATAAGTGATGATTTAATAAATTTTGTTAGTCAAGTCACTCGAATGACCCGACCTGAGACCACTAAAAGCGATTATGTCAAGGAATGGGTAAATTGGGGCGCTGGACCAAGAGCTGGACAGGCAATGATTTTGACAGCCAAAGCTCGAGCATTGTTACAAGGTAGATTATCCGTGACTTTGGAAGACCTAAAACATGTGGCGCTTCCGGTATTACGACATAGAATCATTGTGAATTTTAGAGCTGAAGCAGAAGGTATTACTTCTGATCATGTTACTAACAGTTTATTGAAGACAGCAACAGCATCCTTAAAATAAATCAGGTGAGACAAGACTATCATGACCTATTAAAACCAGAATTGGTGAAAAGCGTTTCAGGATTAGCGCTTATCTCGCGGGTTATAGTTGATGGTTTTTTATCCGGATTGAATCATAGCCGCAGAGTGGGTCCTGGAATGGAATTCAGTCAGTATAGAAGTTATCAATCAGGTGATGACCTTCGCCTACTGGATTGGAAAATGTTGGCTAGATCAGGACGGTATTATATCAAGCAATCCGAAATTGAGACGAACATTTCGGTAAAATTCATACTCGATTCAAGCAAGTCCATGCTTCATGAAGAAGATGGGTTGACCAAGATGGATTTTGTAAGGGTACTAGTGGCATCGCTTGCTTATCTAGCCCAAAGTCAAGGTGATGCTATTGGTTTATTTGCACTTAATGACCATAAGCTTCATAGTATCTACCCTAAAGTGCAGAAACAACATTTTAATCGATTGCTTCTCGAATTAACCAATATTGAGAATGAAGGTAAATGGCCAACCAATCCCATGGATTCTAGAAAGCTTCATGATAGAACGCACAAAGAATTGATTTTCTTTATCACTGATATGTACGAGGACAACCAAGAGCTGAGTCAGTTCATTAAACGATTGAAAACCTTGCGCAATGAAGTGGTGGTCTTGCATATTATGGGTGGTCATGAAATGGATTTCGAATACAAGGGAAATGTCACGTTCGAGGACTTGGAAACCGGTACCAAATTGAAAGTAAATGCTATTGAAGCTAAAAAGCAATACCTCAAATCCCTGAATGACATGATATTAAAAACGAAAGACTTACTGCTAGCCAACGACATAAGTTATCATTTATTCAGGTTGGATGATCATATGGGCGAAGCACTGCAATTATTCTTAAAGAAACGAAGTAATCTATTATAATATGTCCTTCCTCAATCCTTTATATCTCTGGGCATTATTGGGACTCGCAATACCAATAGCGATTCATTTGTGGAGTAAAAAGGAGGGCAATACCATTAAAATTGGGAGCATCAAATTATTGAATGACGAAGATTCAAGGCAAAGCAGCAGTATTAGTATCAATGAATTATTGCTTTTACTTCTTCGGCTTTCATTGATTACATTATTAGTCCTTATACTCGCGGAACCGCAAATAGAAAGTCAGAATAGCAATACGCCCATCACGTTTATCGTTGAACCTTCTCTGTTAAAAAACAACGAAATATCAACACTCATAGATAGTCTCGCACAAGACTCAGACATAAGACTACTCCAAAATGAATTTCCTAAGGTATCTGATCAAGTTTTACTTAAATCAGAATATGCAGTGCCAAATTACTGGCAGTTGACTCATAAATTGGAAGCGCTTCGCACAGATAGCATCGTCGTTTTTACAAATGCTTTTGCTTCAGGCATCCAAGGTAAAAGACCGGTAGTCAATAAAAATATTGAGTGGATACTATTGGATGCTGAAGAATCTAACGAACACGTTATTGAAGCTACGCGAAAGAAGGACCAAATAGAATTATTGTCTGTTCTCAGTAATTCTGCAAATCTATCCTTTAAAAAGCAAAATATTTCTTTGAACAGCCCCACAACTGAACTGAATAGCACTGGTGATAGCATTGTATTGAATTTTGAAAACATAGAACAAAAAATACCTTTGTACACAGAAGCACCATTGAAAGTGTTATTGTATCATAATTTGGGGCTGGCTGGTGAAGCCACCTATATTGAGGCGTCACTCAATGCCCTATCAAAGCATTTGAATCGCCAAATTGAAATAACCAAAACACAAAACATACCAATTGGAAATTTTTCAGACTTTGGTTATACGATCTGGTTGAGTAATGAACCCATGCCAAATCCTTCCGGTAGAATACTTAAATACAGGTTAGATTCTTTGGCATCAAACTTAATAATAGAAGGTGATACACACAATGAATTCCTATTAACCAAACCATTGAACGCCGAGAATATTTTTGATGACCATTTAACCGAAGAATTACTCTCTTGGTTGAATTTGCATCCAGATTTAAATAAAAACATAAAGCCCTACGATAAAAGAATTGTAGATAAAACGGAGTTAATTCCTTCCTATAAGAATTCTGAAATCGACGGTACTTATATAGAGACGCTATCCATATCTAAATGGTTATGGATGTCTCTAGCTTTATTATTAGCTATAGAGAGAATTGTTGCAAATGCAAGAAAACAATGAAGGTAGAGGGAAAGAACATATTAGCAAAATTCTTGAGGCGCTGGCAATCCCTACTTACGCTAGAGATGCTTTTGTATGGATTGGGAGCATCTATATTGGTCTACTTCATTAATCAAGACTGGACTATCGCCATTCTGACATTTATAGTTATCGCCGCAATTGTTTCTATTTTTATTAAACCTTGGAAACCAAATTTACAGTCTGTTGGCAGTTACTTAGATTCAAAAATTGAATCTGCTGAATACAGTAGCAGCCTTTTGCTATCATCTCCAGACACCTTGAGTGATATTGCGAAACTTCAAAAGATCAAAATTTCTGAGCAACTCGCCGGATCAATAAAAGGGGTCCAACCACCAAACAACCTAAATAGAAGTGCTTTGGTGGCTTCTCTGTTGATTCTAGCTGGATTTCTAGTTCACCAATTCAACCTTAGTTCATATTTTCAAACCCCTGATGGGCCAGCCGCCTCAACGAATACCATTATTTTCAAGACCAAGGATTCGGCGAATACTTTAACCAATCCTCCAAAAATTATGGAGCAGGTGGTTACCATTCGTTATCCTCAATACACAAACATTAAATCCATTTCTAGTTCAAAAATGGACATTAAGGTCTTAGAAGGCTCAAGCGTTTTTTGGAATTTGAAGTTTGATTCTGAAGTCAACAATGTTCTCATGGAAAGCATGGAAAATGATTATCCCATGACGCCTAATGAAGGCAACTACAGCAAGAGTAAAATATTACGTAATTCTGGTTTTTACAATTTCAAATTTGAAGACACTAATGGTGGCGTGTATTCGTCGGATCTATATTCTATCGATGTCTTCAAGGATAAAAGCCCAAAAGTTGATATTCAAGGTTTGAAACAATTCAGTTCGTTTAACTATAACGATGAAAAAATCATTCAATTCAATAGCATTATTTCGGACGACTTCGGAATCGCCGATGCGTACATCATCGCCACGGTAAGTAAGGGCACGGGTGAATCCGTTAAATTCCGGGAAGAAAAATTGTCCTTCAACAGTTCCATAACCAAGGGCTTAAAAAAGTTGAATTTATCCAAAAGAATCAACCTCGATGACATGAAGCTGGAACCTGGAGACGAGCTTTACTTTTATGTTGAAACTTTAGACTTAAAAGAACCTACGCGAAATATTTCTCGAAGTGAAACCTATTTTGCAGCCGTCAAGGACACAACGTCTTATGAATTTGGAGTCGAGGGAACATTGGGTGTCGACCGAATGCCAGATTATTTTAGGAGTCAGAGGCAGTTGATCATTGATACGGAGAAATTGATAAGTCAGAGAAAGGAACTCTCTAACAAAGAATTTAAATTCAAGAGTAATGAATTAGGCTTCGACCAAAAGGCACTTCGACTTAAATATGGAGAATTCATGGGCGTTGAGACAGATTCGGGTCTCGATATCCAAACAGAATCTCCTGACCTTGAACCTATAAATGACAATGAAGACCCTTTAGCAGATTATACACATGATCATGATAGTGATAACGAGCATAATTTGGTGGAGGACGGAACACAAGAGAAAGACAAAACATCCAAAAATCCGCTACAAGAATTCATGCACGACCATGGTGACCCAGAAATGGCTACACAATTTGAGGAGTCCCTAAAAGCGAAGATGCATAAGGCCATGACCGAAATGTGGGACGCAGAGTTGTATTTACGCCTATATGAACCGCAGAAATCCCTGCCTTATCAATACGAAGCACTTAAACTAATTCAAGAGATAAAAAATCATGCCCGAATCTATGTGCATCGCATAGGGTTTGACCCACCCCCTATTAAAGAAGACAAAAGGCTCACAGGCAAACTTGATGACATAGCAAGCTATAGGAAAAGAGAAGATCTGCAGGAAAAGGATAAGTTTCCAAAAATCAGGGAGAGTATCACTAGACTCGGGAAACTTCAAGAAAAAGACGTGTTAATGACAGAACAGGACCAAGATTTATTCGAGCAGGCAGCAACAGAATTATCTACAATCGCCATTGAATTCCCGAGCAAATACCTAAGAACTTTGCAACAACTAAAACAAATCATCGAAGGTCTGGATAATTCTGCAGAAATTTTCTTAGAGGTACGACAAGGACTGCTTAAAGCACTTCCCAATCCTGAGGCAAATCCAATAAAATCTAATCGTTACCTAAACGAGATTGACAAATTGTTACTTAAAGAACTAAATGTTAATGACTAATTACCAGAACTCTTTAAATAACCAATGGTTTTGGCCAGTCATGATCATCGCTCTTATTTTGTGGGGTGTCTATGTGTGGAAGGAAAGGTCAATATACCCAAGTTCAAGATTTCTGTTTCATGTTTTAATTTCATTCTTGGCAATTTCGGCATTGGCATTAATTGCGCTTCGACCTGCTACATCTGAATCTGGCGAACCATTCAAAATGGCCATTCTCACAGATGGATTTGATCAAGAGCAATTGGACAGTCTTAGCAAAGTTCATAGTGATCTGTCCATTAAAGATTATGTTGCAGGTAAACCCATATTAGATAGCTCAAACAAACCTAACTCGGTTTTTATTTTGGGTCATGGTATCAAGGCTTATGACCTTTGGCAATTGGATTCCACTGAAGCGAAGCACTTAAAAGGCAATGACATCAAAGGCATAACGAAGTTGCACTACAGCTCTAAAAATAGCGTTGGCAGCAAGGCCAAATTTCAAGGCAACTATCTCGACGCCATAGGAGGTCATAAATTAGTATTGGAGAATCCGAGTGGCGTGATCATTGATTCTATGACTCTTTCCAAAGATGAGACTCAAAAATTCCAACTATCAACAGATCTTAAAGTGCGTGGAAAGTTCCTTTTTCAACTAATTGAGAAAGATTCACTTAATACGATCATTTCGAAAGATCCATTACCAATCATTGTTACTAAAGAAAATCAGCTAAGCATACTGATCATAAACGATTTTCCGACGTTCGAAACCAAATACTTAAAGAATTATCTAGCTAAAAAAGGACATCAAGTCCTGATTCGCAGCAAGTTGACAAAGGATCGCTACAAATACGAATATTTCAACATGACCAAAAGATCACCTGTCGCTTTTGATCTAAAAACATTACAAAAGTTTGACTTGATGCTAATCGATGCGATTTCGTTAAATTCACTATCAAGAGGCAGCATTAATTCAATTAAAAAAACGATTGTCGACCAAGGTCTTGGTGTATTCATCCAAGCAGACCAAGGCTTCTACAATTCTAATGATCGTTTAACACAATTCAAGTTTCAAAGAGATAATATTGTTAGCACCATATTTAAAGACCGACCTAGAATTAAACTTACGACCTATCCCTATAAATTCAGGTCTGAATTTTCCTTGCAGACCATCCAAACTTCAGGTGTAAAAACGCTTTCTGCCTATAAAATTTTGGGTATGGGCAGAGTAGGAACTTCCATTCTACAAAACAGTTACGAATTAGTTTTAAATGGTCACGCAGACATGTATCAAGAGTTATGGTCTAGCGTTTTGGGAGATTTGAGCAGAAAAGAAATTATGAACACAGAATGGAATACTAAACCACTGTTCGCCTTTGAAAATGAACCCATGGAAGTTAGCATAAGAACCCGTTTTGAACAGCCTACTATTAACACAAATGAGGACGCTATTATTCCAATGACGCAAGATGTGGATATCGCTAGCTTATGGCGTGGGAAAACAACTCCTAAAAATATGGGTTGGAAACACTTACAGTTACAACAAGATTCAATCCCTAATCTAGATTATTATGTTGCCAATAACGATTCATGGCAATCATTAAAAGCATACAATACTTCAATGGCTAATCAACGCTACTTCAATCAAAACAATACTAGTAATGTCAAATCAAATGATCCTTTAACACAAATCAATCCTTTATGGTATTTTGCACTTTTCTTATTTTGTGTTGGGTACTTATGGTTAGAGCCAAAGCTGTAATATAAATATCCCTTAATTTTATGAAGGGTGTATCATTAATCCAATTATTTTTACAATTTTAGAATAACCATGAATTATCTCCAATTTAGAAAGCAACAGAAAGCATTTAATTCATCAGACGGAATTATTAAATATATTGATCAAGGAAAGGGTGATGTTATTTTATTACTTCATGGAGTCCCAACATCTAGTTGGTTGTATAGAAAAATGATCCATGAATTGGCCCTAAATCACAGAGTCATTGCACCAGATATGTTAGGATTTGGTTCAAGTGATTCACCGCCTGGCTATGATATCTACGAACCCGCCGAACATGCCAAACGCTTATTGGGTTTAATGGATAGCTTAGAAATAGAAAATTGGACACATGTATTCCACGATGCAGGAGGTTTATGGACATGGGAATTAATTAAAGCTTCGCCCAGCAGGGTTTCAAATCTTATCATATTAAACACCATTATTTACAAAGACGGATTTAATCCTCCCATAACATTTAAAAAAGGATTGCTTACAAAGTTTATTATGGCCCTGTATAGCAATGGGATTACTACGAACAGCATGCTCAAAGGACTTTTTAAAGGAGGGCTTATGCAAAACAATTTGACCAAAGAAGAATTGCAAGGCTATAAAACACCCTTACTAGAAGGCAAAACTAAATCACTATATCATTTCTTTTCTAAAACCTGTCAAGAATTGCCAAACTATGAGGATGTTATTAAAAATATCGATATCCCAAAACTCTTAATATGGGGAAAGCATGATTCTTTTTTAGTCTTTGACAAAATGAAGGAAAAAGCAATAAATGATTTAAAATTGGACACATCTAATATCCATATACTTGATGCAAAACATTTTATTCAAGAAGAAAAACCTCAAATAATAAATTCTCTGATCCTGGATTTCTTAAAATCTCATACTAGTTCCGTTGAGACTAATAATTATTAACTCTAACAAACTAGGCTACAATTGTGAATATGCTAAAGGTTTTAAGAATACCCGCGAAATTTCATTCACTGTATTCCTAAATTCTTCAAGTTTAATAATTCGTTGCCACTCAGGATGTGGCCCAAATTTAGACCAAGCTAGTTGATGCTCTTCCTTATCTTTAAAAGCCAATAAATATGTTAAACAAGGCATTTGATTGCCTGAAATATTCGCACCAAAAAACACGGTATTAAGTCCTACCTCATTAAATATGGTAAACTCACTATTATTAAACATTTTTATTTTCCGACGTAGTGCATCTTCATTATGGCTTTCGTAAATGCGTAATTCGAAAAATTCGGAATCATCAGATGGCTTAACTAAATTAGGAAACCC
>CBESOB010000004.1:0-39421 GCA_965530995.1 uncultured Flavobacteriaceae bacterium | reverse complement strand
TGGCAAGGTGATGCTCTACCCCTGAGCTACTTTCGCATAGTTTAAAGAACGTGCAATACAAATTATTGCGGTTGCAAATTTAAGATATTTGTATTAATTGCAAAGTCTTTTCAACAAAAAGAACACAAATATTAAGCTCTTTTTTGCTTCTGCAGCATACGCTTAATTTCATTGAGTTTCATTAAGGCTTCTACAGGTGTCAGCGTATTAATGTCGGTGGTAAGGATCTCTTCCTTAATTTGCTCTAACAATGGGTCATCCAAATTAAAGAAACTTAATTGCATCTCGCTGTCTTTCAATGTCTTCACCTTGTCAACAAGTTCTTCACTAGAATGAGATTTCTCTAACTTCTCTAAGATCTTATTAGCGCGCTTAATGACCTGTTGCGGCATACCAGCCATCTTCGCCACGTGAATACCAAAACTATGCTCACTGCCTCCTTCTACTAGTTTTCTTAAGAATAAAACCGTATCCTTCAATTCCTTGATGGAGACATTGAAATTCTTGATTCTTTCGAAGGTTTGGGTCATTTCATTAAGTTCGTGATAATGCGTGGCAAACAAGGTCTTTGCCCTTGCTGGATGCTCATGTAAATATTCACTGATTGCCCAAGCTATTGAAATACCATCATACGTGCTCGTACCACGACCTATTTCATCAAGTAGCACCAAACTCCTGTCAGAAATATTGTTCAGTATGGATGCCGTTTCATTCATTTCGACCATGAATGTAGATTCACCCATGGAGATATTATCACTTGCACCTACTCTTGTAAATATCTTGTCTACCAGTCCTATCTTAGCACTTTTCGCAGGTACAAAACTGCCAATTTGAGCTAATAGGACAATTAGTGCGGTTTGTCTTAAAATAGCCGATTTACCCGACATGTTCGGACCAGTTATCATGATGATCTGCTGGCTGTCGCGATTCAAGAACAGATTGTTGGCTATATAAGCCTCACCCAATGGTAATTGTTTCTCTATAACAGGGTGACGTCCTTCCTTAATATCAAGGTCGAACGTATCATTTATTACCGGTCGATTATAATCATTGTCCAATGCCAATTGCGTAAAACCACATAGGCAATCGATTTGGGCTATAAGAGCTGCATTATTTTGTATTGGTCTGATGAATTTCGAGATATACAAAACCAGTTCAGAAAAGAGTTGTTGCTCAATGGCCAAGATACGCTCTTCGGCTCCTAATATCTTGGACTCATACTCCTTCAACTCTTCGGTGATATATCGTTCCGCATTGACCAGTGTTTGCTTTCTGATCCATTCTTCTGGCACTTTGTCCTTATGCGTATTGCGCACTTCTATATAATAACCAAAGACGTTATTGGAGGCAATCTTGAGTGATGTTATTCCTGTGCGTTCAGATTCGCGATCCAACATTTTATTTAAATAATCCTTCCCAGAAAATGCTAATGCGCGTAATTCGCTTAATTCTTGTGAAAAGCTTGAAGCAATAGTATTCCCTTTTAGGATATTTACAGGCGCATCCTCATTCAGGGTTTCCTTGATGCGTTCGCGAATATCGTCACAGGGATCCATTAACGCTCCAATTTCCAGCAATGAACTATCCTGACATTGGTCAATTAAAGCTTTGATAGGTATGACGGCTTCTAACGAATTCTTTAACTGAACCACTTCTCTTGGGCTGATCTTTTGGGTCGCTACCTTAGAAATCAATCGCTCTAGATCGCCTATTCTTTTTAGATAATTCCTGATCTTTTCTGCTAAATCCATATTATCCATTAAATATGCAACAACATCATGTCTCTTTTTAATGGCCTCTGCATTTTTAAGAGGTAAAGCCAACCAGCGCTTTAATAATCTTCCTCCCATTGGGGAGATGGTTTTATCTATAACACTTAAAAGCGTCACAGCGTTGAGATTGGTTGAATTATATAATTCTAAATTCCGAATAGTGAATCGATCCATCCAAACATACTGATCTTCAGCAATGCGGTTTATGGCTGTTATGTGTTCTAGTTTTCTATGTTGGGTTTCTTCGAGATAATGCAGTATGGAGCCAGAGGCAACGATGCCTTCATAAAGGTCGTCTATCCCAAAACCCTTTAATGATTTTGTTTGAAAATGTTGAACAAGCTTTTCGCGTGAATAATCATCATTATAAACCCAGTCTTCGAGATGAAATGTATTTAAATTTGGAGGGAATGATTCGGAAAATTCGGTTTTCTGCTTTTTTGAGATCAATACTTCACTCGGACTGAAATTTTGAAGTAACTTATCGACATAATCAATACTACCTTGGGACGTCAGGAATTCCCCAGTGGAAATATCCAAGAATGCAACTCCTATAAGGTTTCTTCCAAAATGTATTGATGCTAGAAAATTATTAGTCTTTGATTGCAGTACTTCATCATTCAATGCCACCCCTGGTGTTACCAATTCTGTAACGCCTCGTTTTACAATGGTCTTCGTTTTTTTTGGATCTTCCAATTGGTCGCAAATAGCCACGCGCAGACCAGCCTTCACCAATTTAGGCAAATAGGTGTTCAAGGAGTGGTGCGGAAATCCAGCCAATTCAGTTTCGGTCGCACTACCTGCACCACGTTTGGTGAGAATGATGTCGAGAATACCCGATGCCTTCACAGCATCTTCACCAAAGGTTTCATAGAAATCTCCAACACGAAATAACAACAAGGCATCAGGATACTTTACCTTGATGGCATTGTATTGTTTCATTAAAGGCGTTATTTTCTTTGATTTCTTTGACACGGTTCCCTGTTGTTTTTTAATGCTAATTTTGCATCAATAAAAATAGGTATATTTTAATGGCAGCATTAGATAAGTTATCCATAATTATTCACAACTAAAGGATGAGGAAATTAAAGAATATTGAATTACAAAGATTGAGTCCGGAAGAATTTAAAGATGCACATAAAACATCGCTTATTGTTGTATTGGATAACATAAGAAGCTTGAATAATATAGGCTCTGTTTTTAGGACATCTGATGCCTTCTTGATCAAGAAGATCTACCTGTGTGGAATCACAGCGACGCCTCCTCATAAAGACATTCATAAAACAGCTTTGGGAAGTACAGAAACTGTTGATTGGGAATATGCGAAGGATACGGCAGACTTGATCAATGTCCTAAAGACTCAAAATGTGCAGATTTGCGCTATTGAACAGGCTGAAAAAGCAACGCTATTAAATGACTTCAAATTAGATGCAAGCAAGACCTATGCCCTAGTTTTTGGAAATGAAGTCAAAGGAGTTTCTCAAGAAGTGGTGACCCTGAGTGATCATGTGATTGAGATTCCCCAATTTGGGACCAAGCATTCATTGAATATTTCGGTCAGTGTCGGAATTGTTATTTGGGATGTTTTCAATAAACTAAACGCATAAAAAAACCCAGACAATAATTATTGTCTAGGTTTCTATCTGAATTTATTTTTCCTTAATTCTGATCGGGACTGATCAATTGGATCTCCACACGACGGTTAAGCTGTCGCCCACCAGCAGAACTATTGGATTCTATAGGTCTAGATTCTCCAAATCCTCGAGACTCTAATTGCCTTCCATCAACACCTTTATTCTCCAAGAACGTAACCACCACAGCAGCTCGTCTTCTCGATAAGGCTAAATTATAAGTATCATTACCTTGATTATCTGTATGACCATCTATGTAGAACCTTACATTAGGGAACTCTTGAAGGATATCAGCAATCTTTGTTAAATCTCCGTAAGATCTCGGTTTGATGGTAGTTTTCGATGTTTCAAAATAAATGTTCTTGGCTATGTAATTAAGCTCTTGTAAAACAGATTCTGGGATCGTTGGACAACCGTTGTTTGAAATTGGCCCTGGAATAGTAGGACAATCATCAACATCATCAAATACCCCATCGCCATCCGTATCTTTGGTTGGAGGACATCCTTGTAAGTAAGGCTTACCTTTTTTGAACGGACACTTATCCTTATAATCAGGTGTCTGGTCCATATCAGAATCGACAGAAGTACCATCACCATAAATTTTCGTGCCTTTTGGCGTATAATTATCTTTATCCAATTCATCGATAACGCCATCGCCATCAATATCCTTCAATTCGAATTCACTTCCACCATCACCCAATTCTATTAAGGCTTCGTCGTAAGAATTAGTCCATTTAAGATGCTTACGTTTGCTACCAAATTTATAAACTACACCTAAACTTGTTGTGAAGAACAATTCATAATTCTGCTTATCTGATATGGCAGCATCGAGGTCGTCTTCATGATTTATATTCAAAGCTGGTCTGAATTCAAGATCAATTCTTCTGCTTAAACGGTAACTAACACCTAATTCAAATGGCAAGAACCACGAACTTGCCCAATCACCACGAAGTTCATTGTTTTCAAAATCGGCACCCGTTAATGGCTCACCTGTTTCTAGATCATATAACTTAGAAGTATATTGATGGTATCCAATACCAGTATAGAAAGCAAAGTTGAATCTTCTTTGATAACGTTTACCACTAGGAGCGAAATTACTCAGATTGAAGACTCCGAGTATCTTCAAACCAACAGATTTACCATCAAAGTAAACTTGGTCTAACCCTCTGTCAGTGTAACGTACCTCATATCCCTCTGACCACTGTTGTGGTTCTCCGTAAATATCATCATAATGAAATTTAGCCTCTACACCAAGAATCGAGTTGAACATATAACCTCCATAAGCATAGAAGCCATAGCTAAATTCGCCCTTGCTGTCGTTGACACCAAAATTCCTTAAATCTGCATGTACAAATATGTGGTGAGTTCCTGCTCCTGCATACCATCGGTTATAATTATCTACATTAACCTTTGATAAAGCAGTCACTTGGGGCTTACTACTTTTTGTACTACTCTGTGAAAATGACAAACTGCTCATTAAAAGAAGAGCAATAATCATTACAATTAATCCCTTGTTTTTCATCAAAATCGTACTTGTTAATTTCCAAATATAACAATACAACCTTTTAAAAAACAAATATTTATGGCGATTTATTGAATTTACTCCGATTTGTCGGAAAAAGCACACATTTTATCTAGTATTTTCAGATAATCCCCCCTGTTTTTAATAAAATCCAGGTTCGAAATATCAATTATTTCAATGTTAAATTCGGATTGACTCTTCAAAAACCCTAAATATCCGGCATTTATTCTCTCTAAATACTCGTTATCAATATTTTGCTCATAGTCCCGCCCTCTTTGTTTAATATTTTCCTGTAGTCGCTCCGTATTTTGATATAGATAGATGTACAAATCAGGCTTGGCAATATCTTTATACATCAAATAAAATAGCTTCCTATAGAGCTTGAATTCATCTTCTTGCAGAGTGATCTTAGAGAAGATCAATGATTTAAAAACATCGTAATCAGAGACAATAAAATCTTTAAATAGATCCAATTGCGAAAGGTCGTCACTTATTTGTTGATAGCGATCGGCTAGAAAAGACATCTCCAAAGGAAATGCATATCGGTTCTTATCTTCATAGAATTTAGGAAGGAAAGGGTTATCCGCAAATCGCTCCAATATCAATTTGGCATTAAAATCTCGTGATATCATGCTCGCCAAACTCGTCTTACCAGCTCCAATATTACCTTCAATAGTAATATAATTGAAATTAGTGAAACAGTGTTTTTTCTTAGGGTTTTTAAGCCATATCCTAATGGGTTCCAAAACACTGTCATCAGGACAATCGTGTAGCAACTCTTCCGTGGTTTTTTTTAATTCCGGATGTATGAAGCCATTGGCAATATCATTTAAAGGCTGAAGGACAAACCTGCGTTTGGACATCTCAGGATGCGGAATTTGAAGTGTTTTCGTACTAACTATTTCATTTTCAAAATAAAGGATATCTAGATCGATCGTACGAGGTTCATATCCATTTTTATGTCTGGTTCGCCCCAAGGCTTTCTCGATCTTTAGCAATCCCTTCATGGTTTGGCTCGGCGTTAGTCCAGTCTCCACGATTAGGCATATATTTAAGAAATCATCACTGTCGAAACCAAATGAAGGGGTTTGATACACCTTGGATATCAATTTAATACTCCCAACATGCTGATAAATTTCATTGACAGCATCCTGGAGGTTCTTGAGCTTATCTCCTTTATTGCTCCCTAATGATAAATATGCCGTTTTCAATGCCATCATAATCAGAGGCAAAATAACTAAAACAAATTTACTTTATCCTATCTTTGAGAGCATCTGTTAATAAGTTTTATATGACCAAAAAAGATCGAAAAACGGCGCGTAGAATTTATTTGTATCTAGGGGCTTTATTTATTACCTCACTAGTGGTATCAAATCTTATTTTTCAAAAATTCTTTTATTGGCACCCATTTGAGATTGAGGTTTTTGGATCGAGGCTATTCGAGATTTCGGTTGGTATCCTTCCTTATCCACTTACTTTTTTGATCACTGACCTAATTAGTGAAATCTATGGCAAAAAAAATGCAAATCAGATTGTTATCGCAGGTATTTTCGCTTCATTTTTCTCTTTATTGATTATTTCGATAGCAGATTTGGTTCCAGCTGTTTCCTTTTCACCAGTAAGTGACGATCTTTTTAATACCGTTTTTGGAAATTCTGCCATTGCTGTTTTTGCGAGTATGACGGCTTATTTATTTGCACAATTCATAGATATACAGATCTATCATTTCTGGAAACGACTAACTAAAGGAAGGCATTTATGGCTTCGAAATAATTTCTCTACTTGGTTATCACAATTCATTGACACTTTTTCAATCGTCTTTTTACTATGCAGTTTCGGTGTACTTCCATGGAGTAGTTTTAAAGGATTACTGATTAGTGGCTTTCTATTCAAAGTATTCATTGCTGCACTAGATACACCATTCCTTTATCTAGGGGTATACCTTTTCAGGAAACGATTCAACCTTAAGATCAATGAGGAAATTTCATTAGACTGACAGTTCCCTAAATTTTTACTAATCTTTTAGGTATAACATATCCTATTCGTTATTTTAATACGTAGATACTTACACGAACTTTATTAATGAAGAAAGCACTAAAGATTATTGGTTTATCGCTATTGGCCATCATTCTCATATTGATTGCCGTTCCGTATCTGTTTGAATCTCAGATAAAAGATGCCGTAAAAACATTTGTGAATAACAATGTGAACGCTCAAGTGGATTTTGCAGATATCAATCTTAGCCTTATACGCAGTTTCCCTAAGGCCAATTTGAGTATAGAGGAACTATCAATTATCAATAACGAACCCTTTAAGGGTGAAATCCTGGCCACTGCGAGGACGTTGTCGCTTGAAATGCCAATAAAGGACCTTTTTAAGAACGCTAGTGACGAACCAATACAAATCAACACTATCGTCCTAAATGACGCCTTAATAACCCTGAAAACAGACAAATTCGGCAATGACAATTATAATATTGCCAAGCCCAGAAACAGGGACATTACTACAAATAACACTAGTGGTAATAGCTTCACATTTGATATTGAGGATTATACAGTTAGCAATAGTGCATTTAATTATCTAGATGAAAAGTCAGGCATCAAGGTCATATTAACCGAATTGAATCATACTGGAAAAGGCAATTTCTCAACCGATATATCTGAAATGGACACTTCCTCAGAAGCCAAGGTCTCCATACAAGTTGACAGTACTTCTTATTTGAGTAATAATGACGTGAAGATAGACGCCATCATTGATCTCGACCTCCAGAATAATCTCTACACCTTTAAGGAAAATCAAGGCTATATAAATAAGCTTCCACTTAAATTCAGTGGCTGGGTAAAACAATTGGATAGCGGCCAAGACATGGACATTACTTTCGAGAACCCTGAATCCTCATTCAAGGACTTCTTAGCAGTTATTCCTTTGGAATTCTCAAAGAACATCGAAAACGTGAATACCACAGGGAATTTCAAGGTCAACGGAATCATTAAGGGTATTAGCAATTCTGAACGCATCCCAAATATAGATATCAACATCGTATCAAACAATGCCTCATTCAAATATCCTGATCTGCCTAAAAGTGTTAAGAACATAAATATCGATGCGACAGTTAAGAACGAAACAGGAAAATCCGATGACACCTATATAGCAATCAATGACCTTGAGTTCAAGATAGACCAAGATGAATTCAAAGGCAATGGCACCCTTAAGAACTTGACCAAGAACATGGTTGTCAATGCCAATGTCGACGGTACACTTAATCTAGCGAATATTAAGAAGGCCTATCCTATCGCGTTAAAAAATGAGCTTCAAGGCATCTTGAAAGTACGACTCAACACATCCTTCGACATAAACGCTATTGAAACAAACGCATATAACAGGATAAAGAACAACGGGAATTTGACTATAAGTGATTTCATCTTTTCTTCAGACGACATCGTGAACCCAATAAATATCTCTAAGGCATCTGTTGGCTTTAAGCCAGGAACAACCACATTGGAAAGCTTTAATGCTGTGACTGGCCAGAGTGACATTACAGCCACTGGAACCCTGAAGAACCTTATGGGATTTCTTTTAAGTGACAAAAACCTACAAGGTAATTTCAATGTAAATTCAAATAACTTTGTAATCAGTGATTTCATGGTGAAAGACAATACCAAAATCCCTGAAGCCTCAAAATCCAACCAAAGGCCATTGAAAATACCTTCATTCTTGGATGCAAACATCAATGCTAATGCCAAAACAGTCATATACGACAACCTCAAACTAAAAGACGTAGCAGGTGATTTACGAATAAAAGATGAAATTGCCACATTGAACAATGTGACTTCAAACTTGTTTGATGGTAAAATAGTGCTCAAAGGGGACATCAATACCAAGAGCGATATCCCTGTATTCAATATGAACTTAGGAATTGATGGTTTCGATATTTCTCAATCCTTTGATAATCTAGAGCTCATGCAAACATTGGCCCCAATTGCTAAATTGCTACAAGGCAAGTTGAATACTACCATTAATTTGTCTGGAAACCTCACTAACGATTATACAATGGAAATGAGCAGCATCTCTGGTAACGCCCTTGCAGAAGTCCTAACGTCAAATATCATTCCGACTGATTCCGATGTTCTGGACGAACTTAAAGGCGCTCTGAATTTCATCGAATTTGACAAACTCGACCTCAAGGATCTAAAGACCAAGTTGAATTTTGACAACGGGCAAGTGACGTTCAAGCCATTCACCATTACCTACAAGGACATCGATATTACTGTTCGTGGTTCACACGGTTTTGACGAGACCCTAAATTACAATGCCGTTTTCAATGTGCCTGCCAAATACCTAGGTAGCGACATCAAGAGATTGATAGGCAAGATCAATGACCCTGAAGTTAATAAAATCACAATCCCGGTTATGGCCAATATCACAGGAAACTACAAAAGTCCATCCGTAAAAACAGACTTGACCAGCGGTATAACCAACTTAACCAAACAACTTATTGAAATTGAAAAGCAAAAACTTCTTAATAAAGGGAAAGACAAAATAAAGGACATCTTGAGTGATGTTTTAGGAGGAACTCAACAACAAAAAGATTCCACCCATTTGGGCGGCACCTCTACCCAAGGAGATAACCCTATTGAAGACGAAGTAACGAATGTGATTGGAGGGATTTTTGGTAGTAATTCCAAACCTAAGGATTCTACTAAAACAGACAACACAAAATCTGACCCAATTGACCCAATTAAAGATATGTTTGGAGGCATACTTGGTGGGAAAAAGAAAAAAAAGGATACGATACAAAAAGATTCCGTGAATTAAGTCGTTAGTTATAAAGAAGCTATTCTCTTTTGTCTAAAATTTGTAAATTTCGAGCCTAGCTAAACTAGATATCATGAATAAACTTACCACCACCCTCATAGCGGTTATGTGCTTTACAACTTTTGGGTCCATTGCACAAAACCAAGATGATTTCGAATCGCTAATTAGCGTCTTACAAGATAAGAACTCACAAGAAATCATATATTCCATACAACTTGGTACCTTTAAGAAACAACATAAAGAAGGGTATTTTGATAATGTGGAGCAACTTTTTTCGCATTCGTATGACGATGGTTTGACACGGTTTTTCTCAAAGCTCTTTAAATCACTTAATGATGCAATCGCCTATAGAGACAGTATGCGATTAGAAGGTTTTGCCGATGCTTTTGTGCTTGGAATGGATGGGGGTTTTGATAGGATCTTGATTGATGTTGACTAATTAGATACGGTTATAGCCACAACATAACCTTCATTGGATCGCACATTAAAAACCGTATCATCCTCAAAAATAAGATACTGTCCTTTAATACCTTTTAGCTTGCCGGAATATTCCGGTGTCTTATCCAAATTCAGGGTTTTTGGTTTTTCAGGATATCGTAATACCGGAAACTCAAGATTCGTTTCATTATTACTTTCAATAAAATAGTCCTTAGCCTCATCTGGAATATATTCCTTCAACTTATCTCGCCAATCCACAAGATTCTGATCAACGATTTCGTTTTTTAACATGGTACGCCAATTAGTCTTGTCGCTAACATGTGCCTTTAGTGCAACTTCGGTGATACCAGCGAGGTATCTATTAGGTACCTCAACAATTTCAATGGCCTCATGAGCGCCTTGATCGATCCATCGCGTTGGCACCTGAGTCTTTCGCGTCACACCGACCTTAACATTACTAGAATTGGCCAAATACACTATATGAGGTTGCAATTGTACTTTCTTTTCATACTCGAGATCCCGATCCTCTTTATCTATATGTGCCGTACTTAGCTCTGGCCTCATGATCCAATCTGCTGCTTGCGGGATTTCGAAAAAACAGAATCGACAAAAGCCTTGTCTGTAAATGGGTCTGTCCAACCGACAATTAACACATTGATGCTTTATAAAATTGATTCTCAATGTTTTATCTATCAATTGATTCATATGAATAAAATCATTTTCAAACACCAAATAATACTGTATTGGGTTTGCCAATTCAGTCTGCATTTTGGTCAAAAGCCCTTGATAACTCATTTAAAAGAATTTAGTAATTTTAGCTCTCGTAAAGATAGCCAATATATGCCAATCCCTCTAGTCAATTCAATTGCTTCATGGTTCTTAAAAAAGCGCTTTCACCAGATCGAGCTTTTCTTGAAATACCCTAATGAAGTGCAGCACGAATTACTCCAGACTTTAATTGAAAAAGCCAAGGACACGGAAATTGGCAAACAATACGACTATGGATCCATAAGCAGTTATGAAACCTTTGCTGAGAGAGTCCCAATCTCCACATACGAAGCTTATCAAAAGACCATTGAACGCTCGCGAAGAGGAGAACAGAATATTTTTTGGCCCACACCCATAAAATGGTTTGCCAAATCCAGTGGCACCACAAATGCAAAAAGTAAATTCATACCGGTAAGTAACGACTCTCTCGAAGATTGCCATTATGCAGCAAGTAAAGATCTCTTGTGTATGTATCTTAATAATAATGAAAACTCACAATTGTTTACGGGTAAAAGTCTGCGACTCGGAGGAAGCAAGGAACTGTACGAAGAAAATGGGACAGTATTTGGTGACTTGTCTGCCATTCTTATTGATAACATGCCGTTTTGGGCAGAATTCAGCAGTACACCTAGCAGTAAAGTATCATTAATGAGCGACTGGGAGTCGAAGATGCAGGCTATTGTAGATGAGACCATACAAGAAAACGTGACAAGTCTTGCTGGCGTACCTTCATGGATGCTAGTGCTTTTGAACAACGTGCTCGAGACTACTGGAAAGTCAAATTTATTTGATATTTGGCCAAACTTAGAGGTGTATTTTCATGGAGGAGTGAGCTTTGTGCCATATGCCGATCAGTACAAGAATATTCTTCCGAAAAAAAGTTTTAAGTATTATGAAATCTATAATGCCTCTGAGGGGTTTTTTGCGATTCAAGACAAGAACGACTCTTCAGAACTGCTTTTAATGCTGGACTATGGTATTTTCTACGAGTTCATACCCATGAATACTTATGGTTTACCTAATCAGAAAGTGATTCCTTTGGCAGAGGTAGAAAAAGATAAAAATTATGCCGTCATCATTACAACCAATGCAGGCCTTTGGAGATACCAAATAGGAGATACGGTGCGCTTCACTTCCATAGACCCATACCGCATTAAAGTGTCTGGAAGGACGAAACACCATATTAATGTATTTGGAGAAGAGCTCATTATTGAGAATGCAGAAGATGCCTTGAGGAAAGTATGCAAGAAAACCAAGTCAGAAATCGTGGATTATACCGCAGCTCCAATCTTTATGAGTGGGAAGGAAAAAGGAGCCCATGAATGGCTTATAGAGTTCAAGACACCTCCAACAGATATTGATTACTTTAACGAATTACTCGATAACGCACTGAAATCAATCAACTCGGATTATGAGGCCAAGAGGTACAATAGCATTACACTTAATAAACCAAAGATCAAACAAGCTAGGGAACATCTGTTCTATGATTGGTTAAAGGCTAATAATAAATTGGGGGGGCAGCATAAAGTGCCTAGATTATCAAATACTCGCGATTATATCGATGAGCTTTTAAACTTAAATGGCTAATAACTGACTTTTCCGAGACGCAGTTCGTCGAAATCAAAAGTGTTGCTTAGACAGCTTTTAGGGTAAAGCGTAAAATATGGCGATGAACCCAAATTCGATGAAATACACATTATTTTAACATTCAATAATTTGCAATAATTCTGTGTTTTAAATAAATTATTTTTTATTAAAACAGTGTTTTGGTCAATATAATTTATTCAAGAAGCATATATTTTGCGTTTTCGACAAAATACACGGCCTGAAAATGTCGTTTATCGAGTATAGAAACGTCTTTATCTAAAAGAGACTATTTAATGCCGTTAGAACCAAACATAGCCATACATTTACAGAAGTAATTAATAATTTTCCGTCATGAAAACCCTCATTAATACACTACTTATTACCTTTTTAGTAGGACAATTTGTGAATGCACAAGCGTCTTTTGGTAATTCACTTTCCTTGAATGCAGATGAATATAGTTTAAACGCTATAGAAGAGGCTCCTATGGTTAATGCCATAAATAGTGCCGACTTCTCGATACTTACAACAGCAATAAATACTAAATATTCTGAAATAGGATCTGGATTGTTCAAGGGTAAATTAATGATGGTATCGTCCAAGAAAATTGGAGCGATAGGCAACGGTATTGATTCTGTAACTGGCCAACCTTTCACAGATCTTTTTTGCATCGATGTTAAAGAAGATGGTCAATTAAAAAGACCATTGTTGTTCTCAAGACTCCTGAATACAAAGGACAATGAAGGACAAGTAGCTTTTACAGCTGACGAACAAACAATTTACTTTACGCGCAGTACTCGTGAGAATTCCAAGAATTACCAGCTATTTAAGGCTGACCTAATGGAAAACTCAAATGGTAATTGGATTAATTTTCAAAGACTAGATGTTAGTAGTGATTTCCATTCTGTGGAAAACCCTTCCATTAAAGACAACATTTTATATTTTTCGTCGGACAAATTGGGTGGTTTTGGTGGATTTGATTTATACAGTTCCGAAATCAATGAAGACGGGAGTCTTCAAGAGGCCATTAATCTTGGTGAGAGTGTAAATAGTAATAAGGATGAAAAATATCCTTTTGTAACTAAAGAAGGTAAATACCTGTATTTCTCTTCAAAAGGACATGAAACCGTGGGTGGCTTTGATGTTTTTGCAAGTAGAATCGCAAATGGCAATTATAAGAGTCCGAAAAATCTCGGAACTCAATTCAATTCAAAAGAAAATGAAATCGCATTTTTCCTGACTAAGGACAATCAAGGCTATGTTAGCTCAAATAAGGATAGCGGTGAAGGAAACTACGATATTTATAGGTTCTATAAAGAAGATATAAAACAATTGATCAAAGGTATTGTTGTAGATGCGAAAACTCAAATACCTTTACCCAATTCTGAAGTGATCCTTGTTGACGAAGAAGGAAGAGAAATTGGTCGTCAGATCACTAATGAGAAAGCAGAATACGATTTCCCTGTGGTGCCTTTCGATACTTACACTATTACAGTATTAAAAGACGGATTTGATGATAACACCATAGAATTCGAGGCAGATAATGGAAGTAGATTCACATACAACAAAAACCTAGAGTTAAACCCTACCAAGGCTGCTATTATTGAGGTAGAGGATAAACTTGTTATTGATTTAGAGAATATTTATTTCGATTTCGATAAATGGACTATCAAGGATGAATCTACTATCTCTTTGAATAAAGTTGTGGATTTATTGAAAGAAAATCCAAACATGAGAATTGATATTAACGCTCATACCGACAGCAAGGGAAATAAGGCCTATAATTTCAAACTATCTGAAAACCGTGCTGCTGCAGCAATGAAGTATTTGATCAGTAAAGGCATTGACGCTAACAGATTACTGTCACATGGTCTTGGTGAAACACAACCGTTAATAGATTGTAAAAACGATTGCACACAAGCAGAAGACCAAATAAACCGAAGAATAGAGTTCGTAGTCATAAAGTAAATAACACCATTACAGAATAAACAATAACGATTATTATTAACGCTAGGCATACCAACCCTAACTAACTAAAAAACCACTCTTAAAAGAGTGGTTTTTAGGTTTTGATATTTATTATTGTATTACTATGATACCGCTTTTAGTTTCTTGAGAGTGGTCTTACTCAACTTTTCTTCAGCGTATGCTTTCGTAACTTTCAACTCTTTCTCATTAGTGCCAGGTAAATGAAACATAGCGTCCGTTAATACCTCTTCACATAAAGAGCGAAGACCCCGTGCACCAAGTTTATATTCTATAGCTTTTCCTACAACATACTCTAAGGCACCCTCAGTAAAACTCAACTTAATACTGTCCATATCAAACAGCTTCTTATACTGCTTCACGATAGCATTCTTAGGCTCCGTCAAAATAGCTCTCAGTGTATTGGCGTCCAAAGGATCCATATATGTTAATACAGGCAACCTTCCAATAATTTCAGGAATCAATCCAAAATCTTTCAGGTCCTTAGGAATGATATATTGCAAGAGATTATCATGATCAACAGAATCTTCCGCCTTGGAAGCACTATAACCAACTTCCTGCATGTTCAAACGTTTGGAGATATGACGGTTAATACCATCAAAAGCACCTCCAGCAATAAACAAGATATTCTCAGTATTTACCTCAATGAACTTCTGATCCGGATGTTTACGCCCTCCTTTTGGTGGCACATTCACATTAGTCCCTTCCAATAACTTCAATAAAGCTTGTTGTACGCCTTCTCCAGAAACATCCCTTGTAATGGAAGGATTATCACTTTTTCGTGCGATTTTATCAATCTCGTCAATAAAGACGATGCCTTTTTCTGCTTTTTCAAGATTATAATCTGCTGCTTGTAATAAACGTGTTAGTATACTCTCAACATCCTCTCCGACATATCCAGCTTCTGTTAAAACAGTGGCATCAACAATAGCCAATGGGACATTCAACATCTTTGCAATGGTCTTTGCCATTAAGGTCTTACCAGTACCCGTTTGGCCAACCATCATGATATTACTCTTCTGGATTTCTATACTATCCTCTGTAGGCGCCTGTAATAACCTTTTGTAATGATTATAGACTGCTACAGACATCACTCGCTTCGTATGATCCTGACCAATAATATATTCATCAAGAAACTCCTTGATCTGAACAGGTTTACGCAACATGAGCTCTGCCGAAAGATCATTTGAGTCTATCTGTTTTGATTCCTCTAATACAATACCATGTGCTTGCTCAATACAACGATCACAAATATGAGCGTCCAAACCAGCAATCAACAGATTGGTCTCTGGCTTTTTCCGTCCACAAAACGAGCATTCTAGTTCTTCTTTTGCCATTAATCCTAGGGTTTATATTCTCTATTCGGGAATTATTCTTTTTTAGTTACGAGCCAATATCTCGTCAATCATGCCATATTCCTTGGCTTTATCTGATTTCATCCAGTAATCGCGATCACTATCTTCATAGACTTTGTCGTATTCTTGACCAGAATGCTTACTGATGATCTTATATAACTCCTCCTTAAGTATCAAGATTTCCCTTGCGGTGATCTCTATATCACTTGCCTGACCTTGTGCACCTCCCAGAGGTTGGTGTATCATTACTCTAGAGTGTGTTAATCCACTACGTTTCCCTTTTGTTCCGGCACACAGCAATACAGCTCCCATAGACGCAGCCATACCAGTGCAAATAGTTGCTACATCAGGCTTTATGAACTGCATAGTATCATAGATACCTAGTCCTGCGTAAACGCTTCCACCAGGTGAATTGATATATATCTGGATATCCTTGGACGCATCGGTGCTTTCCAAGAACAATAATTGTGCTTGTATAATGTTTGCCACCTGATCATTGATTCCAGTTCCCAAGAAAATGATCCTGTCCATCATCAATCTAGAGAACACATCAAAAATGGCTATGTTCATCTGACGCTCTTCAATGATATTCGGGGTCAAGTTGTTAGGGTACATACTACTAATGATTTTATTGTAATATGTACTGCTGATACCTTGGTCTTTTATTGCGAATTTTTCGAATTCTTTTCCGTAATCCATAGTTGTATTCTCGTTCTTTTGAGGTTTAGTTAATAGTATAGACCCTCATTTTCCTGAGGGTTGTTCGACAAAAGTCTCACAAAAAAAGCGTTAGATACATGACGTATTTAACTCCTAAATATAATCATTTATTCTGACTCCAACTGTTATGGAAATCACAACCTAGACTAACCATATACTTCTTTTACGAAGTTTTCGTAGGTTATTGCCTTGATTTTCAGATTCGCTTTTTCTTTGTAGAGTTCCAATAATTTCTGACTGATCAATTGCTCAGACATGCGCTTTACTTCTTCTTGATTGCCCAAAACACGTGCAGCAATGTCATCTAACTCCTTATCAGTAGGGTTCATTTGGCCAAATTGTGCCATCTGCCCTTTGATCATTTCTTTAGAATGTGCCTTCAAATCTTCAAAATCTACCTTGACATCATGATCTTGCATTATTTTACCTTCAATTAGCTGGTAACGCATGCTCTTTTCAGACTTTTCGTATTCTTCTTTGGCTTGATCAGCATCTAAAGGCTCTTCGCCTGCATTCTGTATCCAACGCTGAAGGAATTCTGCCGGTAGATCAAATTTAGTGCTCTCCACCAAATTCTCTGTTACGTCATTTAATAATTTTTGTTCTGATTGCTGAAGGAATTGCTTTTCGGCATCTTCCTTTATTTTTTCCTTAAGTTCAGTCACCGAAGTAACAACGCCTTTACCAAATAACTTATCGAACAAGTCTTGATCAAGATCAGCTAGTTCTCTTTTATTTACCTCAGTTATTTCAAAGGTCACAGGAATATTCAATCCATGGGCCTTATCATGAGGCACTTTAAGCGCATGCATTAGATCGTGATCATCACTATAAAGTCCTTTGGTCTTTAGCTCTATGATATCGCCCACTTTAGCACTAATGAATTTCTTTGCATTTGATTTTCCTTTGAACTTCGTTAAATCCAAAGTTGTTGAATTCTCGACATCTTCGTCTTCATTCTTGAAAATACCAGTGATTTCATCACCGTCTTCCACCAACTTTTTAGCAACCAATTTACCATACTGCTTTTGGATGGTCTCAACTTGATTGTCGACCATCTTCTTGTCTGCAGTGATTTGGTAATATGTGATGGCTTTCTTGCTTTTCAATTTCACCTCAAAATCAGGCGCAAGTCCTAATTCAAACTCAAAAGAAAAGGCATCAGAATCCCAATCTAGGTCATCTTGTGCTTTTGGCAAGGGATTACCAAGAACATCCAACTTCTCTTCGGTTAGGTATTTATTAAGTGCATCTTGAAGCAATTTATTCACCTCATCCACTAAAACGGCCTTACCATATTGCTTCTTTACCATGCCCATTGGCACATGTCCTTTCCTAAAACCAGGAATGTTAGCCGTTTTGCGGTAATCCGAAAGTATCTTCTCTACTTTATCGCTGTAATCGTTCTTCTCGATATCAACCTTAACAACTGCATTAAGCTTATCGATGTTTTCTCTTGTAATGTTCATTTATATACAATTCGTTATTCAAACTATTATCTCCCATTAAAAAAGCGGGATTAGCTCAACAAACTGTTTTTAATGTCTTGCGATGCAACTTTTAAAAACAGGGTTTTACTAATAAAAATTGGTGTGCAAAAGTACCATATTTTTAGAAGTCAACAAAGTTTTTAAGAGCTGATTAACAGTGTTATTTTTTATCCTCTTTAAGCAATGAATACAAAATAGATTGAAGTATGGAAAGCAACACACTAAACAATATTGCCGTCCAAATATTACTAACTGCGAATCCATCGATAAACTTGTCTGCCAAAAGCACCATGCAGGCATTAATTATTAAAAGGAATAAACCTAAAGTAACAATAGTTATTGGCAAAGTCAAGATGACTAAAATTGGGCGTAAAATATTATTGAGCAGTACTAATACCGCAGCAACGATAATACCCGTTGTGTAGGTGTCTAGTGAAACTCCTGGGAGAAATTTCGCTAATATTACTACTGCTAATGCTGATAAAAGAAGTCTGATAATAAGTTTCATAAAAATAGATTATTAGATGTTAGATTGCTTCGCTCTTAAAACAAAGACAAGTAAATTTAGTTAATAAAGGCCATTACTTCCTCATAAAAATCCTTAGGATTCTCGGCATGTAACCAATGGCCAGCATTTTTGACGCTAATTATCCTAGCATATTCAAAATGATTCTTGATGATAACCTCATCATTTTCTCCTATGTACTCCGACCTGTCTCCATGAAGAAACAGCACATCTCCTGCATATCTTGCCTGAATTGGTAACGCTACACCAACCTCATTAACATGTTCTTTCAAAACAGCTAGGTTAATTCTTAAGGCTAATTGCCCTTTTTCTTTCCAATACAAATTCTTCAACAGGAATTGTCGTGTTCCAAAATCAGGAACATACTGTTTCAATAAATCTTCCGCGTCGACCCGACTTTTAATTTCATCGAAATCCAATGCATGCAATCCTTCAAGAATGGCATCATGATGCGTGGGGTAAAAACGAGGTGAAATATCCGCCACTATCAATTTCGATACGATTTCTGGATAGGTAGTTGCGAACAACATAGCTGTTTTCCCACCCATGGAATGTCCTAGTAAAATAATGTCTTTTAACGCATGTTTATCGCAATAGCCTTTTAGGTCTTCTACCATCACCTCATAATCAAAAGCATCATCATGAAAACTACGCCCATGATTGCGTTGGTCGACCAAGTGAATCTCATACCCCTGTTCGGCGAATTTTCTAGCTAAGGTTTTCCAGTTATCTCCCATTCCTAGGAAACCGTGCAAGATCACGAAAGGGGTTCCTTCTCCAATGATGTTTGAGTGAAGTAACATTATTTAAGTCTATGTAAATACATTTGTACGACATTCTCAATACCCATATAAAGGCTTTCTGCTATCAAGGCATGTCCGATGGAGACTTCCAACAATCCTGGAATGTTTTCCTTAAAGAATTTAATATTGTCCAGCGACAGGTCATGACCAGCATTAACTCCTAAACCAAAGTCCTTTGCCAATTCTGCACAAGCCTTGTAAGGCTCAATGGCTTTTTGGTTTCCTAGTCCATACTGATGTGCGAATGCTTCGGTATACAATTCAATGCGATCAGCTCCCGAGGCTTTGGCTCCTTCAATTTGTGTAAGTTCAGGGTCAACAAATATAGCCGTGCGAATATCATTGCGCTTAAATTCATTGATTACCTCAACCAAAAAACCGTTATGTTTTATGGTATCCCAACCTGCATTGGATGTAATGGCATCGACAGCATCCGGCACCAAAGTGACCTGAGTTGGTTTGACTTCTAGCACCAAATCAATGAATTTCTTGACGGGATTGCCTTCTATATTATACTCTGTATATACAACTGGCTTTAAGTCATATGCGTCTTGGTATCGAATATGGCGTTCGTCGGGTCGTGGATGGATCGTTACTCCTTGAGCACCAAAGCGCTGCACATCTTCTGCAAATTTTACGAGATTTGGCACGTCTCCTCCTCTGGAATTCCGCAAGGTGGCAATCTTATTGATATTTACACTTAATTTGGTCATTCAAGCATTTTTAAAGCGCAAAAATACAAAGTCCATCAGCCTTATTCTAACGGATTTTGATTAATTTGCGAAGCAATATTTGCTTTATATGAATTTATCACAATACATCATTAACGATATAAAACCTCTCAATCTCACTGATAAGATCAGTGAATTACAAATAACCTTCAATCAACTGACATATTCGCATATTCCAGTTCAGCATGAAGGTGTGTATGTTGGTTGTGCTTCAGCAACCGATGCGCATTGTTTTGAAAGTGACAAATCAATTGAAGAAATCAAATACGCATTAGAAGGTTTTTTTGTTCGTGATAGTACCGTATGGTTAGATATCCTCGAGGTTTTTGCACAGAATTCGACCAATATCATGCCAGTGTTAGATGCAAACAACCAATATCTAGGGTATTATGAGCTTAATGACATAATTCATTTATTCAATGAAACGCCTTTCTTTGCTGAACCGGGAGGCATCCTGATCGTAGAAAAGGGATTTAATGATCATTCGTTTAGCGAAATCAGTCAAATCGTTGAATCCAACAACGGTAGGTTGCTAGGTTGCTTTATTTCGAAAATAGAAAATGATGTTGTACAAGTTACCCTGAAAATTGGCAATACCGGGTTAAATGATATTATTCAAACTTTCAGAAGATATAGCTATAATATAGTTTCAGGCCATGAAGAAGATGCATTCTCTGAGAGTTTGAAAGAACGATCAGATTATCTCAAGAAATACTTAAACATTTAGGTATGAAGTTTGCTATCTACGGACAATTTTATCACAAGAATTCGAAGGCTTCAACTGTAGCCTTATTGGATTTTCTCCAGAAAAAGGACTGTGAAATATATGTTGAGGATGATTTTTTCAATATGATAAAGCATGAAGATGACATTGAAAAAGATTATCATTTCAAGACATTCAATAGGTTAGATAGATCGTTTGATGCTCTTATTAGTATCGGCGGAGATGGCACGATCTTGAGAGCCGTGACATTCATCAAGGATCTAGACATCCCTGTCATTGGAATTAACACAGGACGTTTAGGATTCTTAGCGACCATCCAGAATGATGAAATTGAGTCTGCTCTTAGTGAGATTCTTGAAGGAAATTACAAAACGTCTGAAAGAAGTCTCCTCTGTATTGATACGGCCAACTCGAACGAAAAATTTGAAGGATTGAATTTTGCCTTAAATGAAATTGCTGTGAGTAGGAAAAATACAACCTCCATGATCACCGTAGAAACCCTTTTAAATGGTGAATATCTAACGTCATATTGGGCAGACGGCTTAATCGTGTCTACGCCCACGGGTTCTACCGGATACTCATTGAGTTGTGGTGGACCAGTTATCACGCCTTCGGCTAACAATTTCGTACTTACGCCCATTGCGCCTCACAATCTAAATGCAAGGCCACTTGTCATTCCAGATTCAACAGAAATCAAACTAAAGGTTAGTGGACGAGAAGAAAGCTATTTAGTATCCCTCGATTCAAGAATAGCCACTTTAAAAAATAATACGGTTATCACTATTAAAAAAGCGCCTTTTTCAATAAAAATGATTGAATTGGAAAAAGAGAGCTTTCTCGACACGCTGCGTAAAAAACTACTTTGGGGTGAAGATCGCCGTAATTAGGCAATAAAACCCTCCATTTTCTGTTTAACACTCACACATATTAACCCAAATTATAATAGGCTCATCTTATTTATTATATTTGCAAACTTTTGAATCTCTATGAGGTATCTGACCATTTTAGTGATGATTTTCATTATCAACAATATAGCCTACTCTCAAACTCACGAAATTGGTGGCTTTGTTGGTGGAAGTAATTTTATAGGAGACGTCGGTTCCACAAAATACATTTCACCTAATCAATTGGCAATTGGCGGTATCTATAAATGGAACAGGAGTCCGAGACATTCTTTTAGATTCTCAGCAATTTATAGCACCCTAGAAGGTATTGATGCTAAATCGGATGATGCTAGGCGCAAACAAAGAGGCTATTCATTTGATACGAGCATGATAGAACTGTCCTTGGGAATTGAATTCAATTTCTTGGAGTTCGATTTACATGAAGCTGATGGCAGCACTAAATCATCGCCATATTTATATTCAGGTATTTCATATTTTAGTCTAGACAATTATTATTTTAATTCAAATGGTGTCATTGTTGATGAAAATACAACGTCGAATGTTTTTTCGATTCCTATTATTTTGGGCTATAAAACAACATTCACAGATAAGATTATTGCGGCATTTGAGATTGGCGCTCGGTATTCATTTTCAGATGAAATAGATGGAAGTGTTCCTGATTCAAAGGAATTACAAGATTTTAGTTTTGGAAATGTTAATAATAATGACTGGTATGTTTTCACTGGTCTTACTCTAACAGTTACCTTTGGGCGCAAACCATGTGATTGCTTTTTTTAAAGTGACTTTGAAAGATCAAATACATAAAGACAGATTACCTAAACACATAGCCATTATTATGGATGGCAATGGTCGCTGGGCCAAACAGAAAGGTTTGCTGCGTGCTTTTGGCCATGAAAATGGCACAAAAGCCGTTAGAGATGTGGTTGAAGGTGCCGCAGAAATTGGCATTGAATTCCTAACACTTTATGCTTTTTCTACAGAAAACTGGAATCGTCCCAAATTAGAAGTTCAAACTTTGATGAAATTACTGGTTTCTTCTCTTAAAAAAGAAATAAGCACACTTCAAGAAAATAACATCAAGCTTGCGACTATTGGAAATATTGAAGCACTACCAAGTAAAGCTAAAAGAGAGCTTGCAGAGGTCATTGACAAAACAAAAAACAATGAGAGGATGACTCTAACTTTGGCTTTAAGCTATGGCTCCAGAGAAGAGATAACCAATGCTGTCAAAGAAATAAGTCTTAAAGTTAAAAATAATATAATTTCTCCAGAAAATATTGACCATTCCGTTATAATTAAGCATCTTTACACGCAAAATTTACCAGAGGTAGATTTACTTGTAAGGACGAGTGGAGAACAGCGTATTAGTAATTTTCTTCTATGGCAAATTGCTTATGCGGAATTGTACTTTACGGAGGTTTTATGGCCTGATTTTACAAAGGATCACTTATACGAGGCAATATTAAATTATCAAAAAAGAGAGAGAAGATTTGGGAAAACAAGTGAACAAATTAAGTGACAAGACACTTTATAGAACGCTCTTAAAATATAGTCTTGCTTCAATCCTTACTGTTATTACAACAGTTTCAAATTTTGCTCAAGAGGTTGAATTTGATAATGGCGTTAGGTATGTTATTGGTGACGTCAGTGTTTCCGGTAACACAAATTTTAGTGCTCAAACAGTCGTTACTTATTCTGGATTAAGAAAAGGGGACCCCATCGTCATTCCTGGAGAAAAAATCGGTGATGCCATAAAAAGACTTTGGACCACTAACCTATTTAGTGATATAGCTATCTATATCATTAAGATTGAAGATAATGCAGCGTTCTTGGAAATAAGATTGGTGGACCTTCCTGAACTCAACGAAGTTAGGATAGAAGGCGTCAAGAAAAAAAAGATTGAAGAGATCATTAAGGAGAACAAGCTTATAAGAGGTGTTAAGATTACAGAAAACTTAATAACGACTACAAAGAATTATCTCACCAACAAATATCGCAAAACGGGTTACTTGAATACAGAAGTAAACATAATTTCCAATGAAGTCGTTGATTCCTTGAAGAAGGTAAGGGTCAATATGCTAGTTACTATTGATAAAGGAGAAAAGATAAAGGTAGAAGACATAGTTTTCTTTGGTAATGAAGCTTTAACCGACAAGAAGTTGCGAAAAACAATGAAGAACACGAAGAAGAAGAACCCTATTCGAGTCCTTAAACGTTCAAAGTACATTGAAGCTGATTTTAGGGAAGACCTTACTACTGTCGTCAATAAATATAAAGAAAATGGCTATAGGGATGCTCGAATTATTTCAGATACCATTATAAAGAATAATGATAACACTGTTGTCCTGCAAATTACTATTGAAGAAGGAGAGCAATATACGTTTGGCAAAATAGCCTTCTTGGGTAATACTGTCTATACCGACGCACAATTAGTAGGGCAATTAGGAATAAGCGAAGGTGACACGTACAATGGCGTCTACTTAAAAGAGCGTATTGCTGATGATAAACCTGATGCCAATGACCTAACGAATCTATACCAAAATAGCGGCTATCTTTTTTCGACGATCAATCCTGTTGAGGTAAATGCCGACGGTAATGTTATTGATATGGAGATTCGAATTTCGGAGGGGAAACCTGCATATTTCAATGAGGTAACTGTTGTAGGTAATGATAAGACCAACGATCATGTAGTTTACAGGGAATTGAGAACTAGACCAGGTCAGTTATACAGTAAGGCAAACGTTATACGTACCATAAGGGAATTAAGTCAATTAGGCTTTTTTGATGCAGAACAAGTTGTACCAAATTTCAAGAATCCAAACCCGAATGACGGAACATTGGACATGGAATATTCAGTGGTTGAAAAAGGATCAAGCCAAATTGAATTGCAAGGTGGTTATGGTGGTGGTGGTTTCATAGGCACCTTGGGGTTATCATTCTCCAATTTCTCAATTAAGAATATCTTCAATAAAGAAGCCTACAAACCTATACCCATGGGTGACGGACAAACACTGGCCCTTAGACTGCAAGCCAGTAGATTTTTTCAGACCTATAGTTTTTCATTTTCCGAACCATGGTGGGGCGGTAAGAAACCTGTACAGTTATCGACATCGATTTCACACACTAAACAATTTTTGTATAATCCTGTGACAAGGGATGCTGATAAAGACAGACGTTTTAATATTACAGGTCTATCTGTCGGTATTGCTAAAAAACTATCTGTGCCAGATGATTATTTTGTGCTCTCTCAAGCGGTGAGTTTCCAGCATTACGATCTTAAGAATTATAATACTGGCTTGTTCACTTTTGGTGATGGGTATTCAAACAATTTATCTTATACCGTTGGATTAAGCCGAAACAGTTCTGGGCCAAATCCTATATTCCCTTTATTAGGTTCTAGCTTTAGCGTTTCTGCTAAAATGTCTTTACCTTATTCACTATTCAACGATGTCGATTACGCTGGATTGAGTAATGAACGAGAGCAGGCCTTTGAGGATCAAGATGCTGAACGAATAGCTGAAATAGACCAAGAGAGATTTAAATGGCTGGAATTCTATAAAATCAAATTCAGCGCAGAATGGTATACACGAATTGTGGCCAAATTGGTGTTGAGACCAAGAGTTGAGTTCGGTTTTCTAGGCGCCTATAATAATGATCGAGGTATAATACCTTTTGAACGCTTTTTCCTAGGTGGAAGTGGCTTAGGACAATTCTCATTGGACGGTAGAGAAGTCATCGCCCTGAGAGGTTATCCTGATCAATCCTTATCTTCTCAAGATGGCGGTAGCATCTATAACAAATTTTCGTTAGAATTACGTTACCCCATCACACTCAAGCAATCAGCGTCCATATATGGATTAGCATTTTTGGAAGGTGGAGCATCTTACGATAGTTTTAGGGATTACAATCCATTTGATATACAACGTTCAGCAGGCGCTGGAATTCGTATTTTCATGCCAGCATTTGGACTTTTAGGTATTGATTTTGGATACGGATTCGACCCTATTCCAGGACTATCTATAAAAAATGGTTGGGAAACTCATTTTATTATTGGCCAACAATTTTAATTTAATGGAATCACTTTTAATGTTTACTTAGACTTTTTGACGCTGTTGTTGAAATTTTTCAGATATTATTTCGTTATTTTTGGAACTTATACTCCTACAGCAAGATCATAAATGACATTACCATGAAAATCAAGGTTCTCTTTTTACTAAGTATAATAACTCTTTCTAGTTATACCATTAATGCCCAAAGAGGTGTTAGGATTGGATATATTGACACGGAATATATCTTACAGAATGTACCAGAATATCAAGAAGCGTCATCTCAATTGGACAGCAAAGTACAAAAATGGAAAAGTGAAATTGAAGAAAAGCTTAGTCAAATTGAACAAAAACGAAATGACTTAAGCAACGAAAGTGTTCTATTAACTCCTGAATTAGTAAAAGAACGTGAAGAAGATATATTATTTGAAGAGACCGAGATTTTAGACTATCAACAAAAACGCTTTGGTCCTAATGGTGATTTGATGATTCAGAAAAAACAACTGATTCAACCAATACAAGATCAAATCTTTGCAGCGGTACAAGATATTGCCGGCAATAAAAAATACGATTTCGTATTAGATAAATCCGCGGACCTGACTATGCTCTATTCGGCTGAGAGATTTGATATTAGTGAGCAAGTACTAAGAACGATTACGAGAGCTGCTAAGCGTAATCAAATCCAGAACAAAAAGGATCGAAAAGCCCTTGAAGACGAAAATGTGGTGCCGGTAATCGACATAGAGGCGGAAGCAAAGCTGAAAGAAGTAGAAGCCAACAAAGCATCACGAGCCAAAACCTCGGAAGATAAAAAACAAGCTGCTTTGCTAGCACGAGAAGCTAAAAAACAGGAGGCATTAGAAAGAAGGCAAAAAATATTAGATGACCGAGCTAAGAAAAAAGCCGAACAATTAGAAGGACGTGAAAAACTACCTTTTGACGTGAAGCCTGAGGAAAATGTAGAGAATGGCACGCCTTTTGAGAATGAGGACAAAGGAGGGGCTGATACAACTTCTGACAAAGGTGAGAGTGCTACAGAAAAGACGCCAGAAAAAATGGAGGAGCAACCAGAAAAGATAGTGCCTAAGACAAAAGAAGAAAGAAAAAAAGAATTGGAAGAAAGAAAAAAGAAAATTCTAGAAGATCGAGCAAAAGCCAAAGAAGAAAGAGAAGCGAAAAAGAAAGCACAAGACAGTATAAAAAACAACGATAACTAATAATAAATTTATAACACTTAATACCTATTTACAATGACACGATTGAAAACCCTATTATTCGCAACAGTACTATTTATTGGGATGACTAGTTTTATGCAGGCGCAAAGTAACATTGCTCACATAAACACCCAAGAATTAATACAAGCAATGCCAGAAATGCAAACTGCACAAGCCGAAATAGAAAAACTTGGCAAAACCTATGAAGCTGATATCAAGGAATTAGCCACCTCGCTTCAAAATAAAATGAAGCAGTATGATTCTGAAGCTTCAACGCAAACAGATGAGGAGAATCAAAAGCGAGTTCAAGAAGTACAAGGATTGGAGCAAAATATTCGTCAATATCAAACCAATGCCCAAAAGGACCTTCAACAAAAAGAATTCGATTTATTAAAACCTATTACCGAGAAAGCTAAGGCAGCTATCGAAAAAGTTGCAAAAGCACAAGGCATACAGTATGTGCTAGATGCAGCTACTTTGATCGTATCCGATGGCAAGGACCTTATGGTAGAAGTCAAGAAGGAATTAGGAATTTAATTCATCTTAAAAAGATACTATTTTAAAAGCTGCCTTTTTAAGGCGGCTTTTTTACTTTTGTAAAACTATGAACAATAACCCTATTGGCCTTTTTGATTCTGGTGTTGGAGGTACTTCCATATGGAAAGAAATACATGCCCTCTTACCTTATGAGAGTAGCATTTATCTTGCCGATAGTAAACATGCTCCTTATGGTGAAAAATCAAAAGAGAGCATTATAGATCTAAGTATAAAAAACACTGAGTATCTCCTTGATAAAGGTTGTAAACTTATTATTGTAGCCTGCAATACAGCTACAACTAATACCATCAAGATCCTTAGAGAGACGTATGCCATTCCTTTTATTGGCATTGAACCCGCAATTAAACCTGCAGCATTGAATACCAAGACCAAAGCTGTTGGCATGTTGGCAACAAAAGGAACACTTTCTAGCGATTTATTTCATAGTACCACCAATTTATATACTATTGGCATCAAGGTTATCGAACAGATTGGCGAAGGTATTGTCTCATTAATTGAAAATGGAAAAACAAATAGTCCTGAGATGAAAACTCTGTTACAATATTATCTAGAGCCAATGTTAAATGCAGATATTGATTATTTAGTACTTGGTTGTACGCACTATACCTATTTAGTTCCGCAATTGGTGGAATTGTTACCAAAACATGTAAAAATCATCGATTCTAGCGAAGCGGTTGCACGACAAACCAAAACAGTTCTCGTTAATAATGAGTTACTCTGCGCACGAAAAAGCAATCCAAAAATACAATTCTTTTCTAATGCTGATCCGCAAGTGTTGTCTTCACTTCTAGGAGAAAAATTTGAAGCGACCTATCTTGACTTTTAGAATTCAATAAAAAAAACAAAGGAAACAAACTGATATTGAAATCAAGTGTTTCCTTTGCAAATCGTATTCCGAAATTGGCATTATCCAAATTAGTACAATGGGTATGATCTCAGCCACTAATGTAAGTAGCACCCCAATACAATACTTTAAATATAACTAAAATAATTTAATTAACCAACTGATTTCTAATATATTAACATATTAGCCCTTATACCAGTCCGAATATTTCACATAATTTTCTGCAATCCTGTTAATTTCTCCATTGATTAGCTCTTCACTAATATCCTTCACTTTTCTTGCAGGCACGCCAGCATAAATAGTCCCGGATTCAATAATAGTGTTTTGAGTGACTACTGCACCAGCTGCAACAATACTATTACTTTCAACCACACAATTATCCATAACAATGCTACCCATACCAATTAGCACATTATCGTGTATGGTACAGCCATGTACAATAGCGTTATGGCCTATTGACACATTATTCCCAATAGTGGTTGGATATTTTTGGTAAGTGCAGTGTATAACTGCTCCATCCTGTACATTTACTTTATTCCCAAGTTTAATATAATGTACATCACCACGCAAAACGGCATTGAACCAAATACTGCATTGAGCACCCATACTTACCTCTCCGACAATGGTGGCGTTTTCTGCGATGTAGCAATCCTCTCCAAATTCAGGGGATTTTCCGTTTACTGCTTTAATTATTGACATGTTTTTCTATTTAAAATAAGATAATAATTCAGCTTTTTTCGATGCCGACACCATGATTTCCTTACCGTTGCTAAGCATCACACTTCCACCCTTACCTTTTCGGTATTTGGTAACTTCATTGACATTGACCAAAAAACTTTTATGGACCCTTGCAAAACTAGAATCCTTAAGGATCTCTTCAAAATATTTTAAGGTTTTGCTTACCAACTTCCTTTTATTGTTATTGAGATAAATTTCTGTATAATTATCGTCCGCTTTGCAATAGAGAATATCGGCAGTCTCCAAGACCTCGAAACCATTTTGTTGCGGAATAGTTATCTTTCCAATAACACCATTGGTCTTAGGGACCAGCACCTCATCTTGCAATGCATTTTCCTTTGTTTTTATTTCTACCACATAATCAACGGCTTTTATGAGTTCGTCTATGGATATCGGTTTCATTAAGTAATAGGTTGCATGAGCATTCAAGGCTTCAATGGCATAATGATCATAAGCTGTGACAAAAACAGTTTCAAAAGTACGGTCTCCAACTTTATCGAGTAGATCAAATGCATTTCCGTAAGGCATTTCAACATCCAAGAATACGAGATCAAGTTCATTGTTTCGTATTAGGACCAAAGCCTCCTCGACGTTAGCAGCTTCTCCTAAAACGGCCACATTCGGGCAATATTTATTAATATAATTCTTGAGTATATCCCTACTGGTTTCCTCGTCTTCGACTATAATGGTGTTTAATTTCATTTAATCCTTTTTAAGTGTGACAACAACTTTTGTGCCTGCATCTTCTTCCTCTTGATACTCATCGATAAACACGTCAACCTTGTCCTTATACATGTCATTTAAAATAGCAACACGTTTCTCTATGTTACCCATTCCTTTCGAATTCTGTTTTTGCTGATGTTCGGTTTTTAGCTCTTTTGATTTTTTTCGCCCAATACCATCGTCTGAAATAATTATCTCAATGAGATCTTCATGTTTTTGATGAATCGCTATATTCAAATGTCCCTTTTCTTTTTTATAACGAAGTCCATGCCAAACCGCATTTTCAATATAGGGTTGTAATAGCATTGGTGGAATCTGGAATTCCTCGATCTTTACATTTTCATCTACCAAAATGTTATAATCAAATTTATCCTTGAATCTGAAATGTTCAAGTTTAGTATATAATTCCAGCAATTCAATTTCTTTTTCAAGTGGAATAAAATCCTCTTCGCTATTCTCCAACACAGAGCGCATAAGTTGTGAAAAATCCGATAAGTATTTATTGGCCGTTCTTTCATCATTAGTAGCGATGAAACTGTTCACTGAATTCAAGGCGTTGAAGATAAAATGTGGATTCATCTGGCTTCTCAGTGATTTAAGTGCTAAGAGATTATTGGCAAACTTCTGTTGCTTTATGTTTTTGTACATCAAGAAAGCCGCAAGCGTCAGTAATAATAATCCTCCTATTAAAGCATAGATAATCACTTTTTGTCTTTTGTCTTGTTCGGTAAAAATACTTTGCACAAGGTACTTGTCGTTTTCTAGGCTCGTAATGCGATTTTGATTATCGGCAATCTTCCTGCTCGAACGTGCTGCTTCAGATATTTCCTGTTCTTTTTCGACCACCAGCTTATCCACCAACTCGACATAACTTTGATAGGCCACAAGGGCATTCTGATAGTCTCCTATATCTCGGTATAATTCTGACAATTTCCTGGTGGCATCCTTCTGTACGATCAAATCAGATTTCTTGTCAGATTCCTCGATACTCTTCTCTAGATAATTAATCGCTTCCGGATAATTATCTTGTGCAGCATAGGCATTCGCAATCTTGTAATTCTGTTTTTGGAGTGTGAACGCACTTTCATTTTCATAAGAATCAGAAGAATCAAGCTCGACGGCTTCAATATCCTTAATGGCCTCTTTTCGTAACTCTATCTCCTTTCCGTAAGCCCTATTGGTATTTTGAAAATCTGCAACCCTGACCTTCTCCTTTAAAGAACGATCTAGATTCTGTTTCTTGGCAAGATCCAAAGAATTGCTATAACTGTCTTCTGCCAATTCAATATCTCCACTTGCTTCATAGGTCCGGGCTATCTTAGAATTTAAGTCTGTGACTTTCGGTGCAATGAGATGGGTATCTGCTACTTCTAATCCCTTATTATATGCGTCAATCGCTTTTTCAAATTCTTTTATAGCTCTATAAACATCACCAAAGCCTTCATAACATACTACCTTTTGCCAATTGGTTAATTCGTCTTCTTCTATAATGGTATACATAAGAAGACTCTCCTGGTAGTTCTTATTCAGGAATAAGGCTTCTGCAAGTTTCAAACGCTTATCATTATTGGTTAGGTTTTGAAGACTGATCTCGAAATTGGAAATAGCCAGATCATATTGTTTCCAATACATATAGATATCGCCAAGGGTTTCATAAGCCTCTGCATTCTGTCCTCTGGAATTACTCTCAGTCAAGGCCTCAGATACAAATTGAATACTATTTTCTGGACTCAAATTGAGATTAGCATTTGCAGAATCTATTAGGCTCTCGAATTTACCAGATTCAAATTTTGAGGGTCTTTTTAATAATTTCTTTTTATTATTGGGCTGCACCCTAACTTGTATACGTTCGCCGTCCTTGATTTTGTAAGTCACGGTCTCAAAATCTTTATGTTTGATTACCAATTCATCACCTTCTCGAACTTGAATCCTGAATTCTCCGGCAGTATTTGTAGTCGTATAGGCACCGCCATTTACCTCTATATTGACTTTTGGAATTGGTCGATCAGAATCATCTTCGACCACAGATCCTCTAACTGTATAACTTAAGACCTCTTCAACAACATCATCTTGCCTATCTTGGGCCAATAGATGTGGTGGTGCAGAACAAAGCATGACCAAAAAAACTAAAATATGTCCTGTCTTTATTTTCATCGGGATAAACTTACACACTTTCCTTGGTATAATAAAACGTCCTTTTCTAGATTCAACATGTTTTAAAGGGGCTAAATAGGCTTTTACTCAACCAAACGTCTCGTTCACTCATTGAAATGCTTTGCACTCTCATTAAAGGTTTTTCTTGAAATAAATTGGCCATAGGTTTACATGAAAATCAAAACCCATTATGAAAACACTGCTCAAAACCGCATTCTTTATAGGACTTACACTTAGTCTATCATGCAATGCAAATGAAAAAAAACCCTTGGTATTCAATGACCTTGATGCAAAGGTATTAGCACACAAACCAAGCAAGCAATACATCAAGGTAGCCTTGCTTTTGGATACAAGTAATAGTATGGATGGTCTTATTGACCAAGCAAAGGCACAACTTTGGGAAATCGTCAATGAGCTGTCCTATGCCAGATGTGATAGTGATAGACCAAACCTTCAAATAGCATTATACGAATATGGCAACGACAGCTTAAACGCTGAAGAAGGCTATATACGCCAAGCACTTGGTTTTAGTGATGATCTGGACGAAATTTCCAAGGAATTATTCTCACTATCAACCAATGGCGGAAGTGAATACTGCGGACAGGTCATTCAAGCCTCCTTGAATCAATTAAACTGGGGAAACAATAGTGATGACCTTAAACTCATTTTTATTGCAGGAAATGAACCTTTCACTCAAGGGAGAGTAAATTACAAAAATGCTGCAGTTAATGCCAATGAGAAAGATGTTACAGTCAATACCATATTCTGTGGAGACTATGGAAGCGGTATTTCTACTAACTGGAAAGATGGTGCCGATCTCACTAAAGGTGATTATATGGCCATCAACCATAATCATACAACCGTGCACATCGCAACACCGTATGATGACGAGATATTAAAATACAACCAAAAGCTAAACAAAACTTACGTAGCATATGGTCATGCCGGAGTTGCTAAAATGGAGCTTCAAAGAAGTCAAGACAGCAATGCAAAAGGCTATAGTGATGCTAATGCTGTTAGTAGGACGGTAAGTAAAAGTTCTCATCTATATAAGAATTCTTCCTGGGATTTAGTAGATGCCGTTGAACTAGATGACTTAGTGATTGAAGACATCAAGGAAGATACCCTTCCAGAAGAGTTAAAAGGTAAATCTGACAAAGAAATCAAGGCGTATATCGATACCAAAAGTAAAGAGCGAAAGGATATTCAAAATAAAATCCAGGAGCTTAATGCCAAAAGAAAAGTACATATAACTAAAAAGCAAAATGAAAAAGATGGTAATGGTCTTGAAAACGCCATGATAAAAGCCATTAAGACCCAGGCAAAGAAAAAAAATTATAACTGGTAGAAATGAAATCCTATTTAAAAAAAGCTCTCAAAAAACTGGGAGCTTTTTTTAATTTACCAATGGACAATTACAATCGTAAGCTTCTCTTCTACAATTGAAATTCAATCCTAATGTTATTTGGTGAAACCCACTATTATTGAAAACAACGGAATTAGACTGATAAGAATACGTATATGCAAATACGAAATTCTTGTAATTAACACCTATCAATGGCGATATATACTGTAATTTTTGACTGCTTACGCCTGTACCATCGAGGAATTGAGCCCCATCAAGACTTCTTCTATAAGATAATCCTCCCCAAAGTTTACCGAATTCTGTTTTCTTGTAGACCTTTGCATTAACATCGATAGTGGATTCAGCGGTAGCATCCCTATACTGAAACAGAACGGATGGCTCATAGGACCATTCACTTCCTAACTTTCCGAAAACAGCACCAGCAGACAATAAATAGCGTCTAAGATTACTCGAGATTTGAATATCGTTATTTATACCAGAATTATTAAGCACGTTCTTCACGGTTGCATGAGCATAATAATCCAAGTAAGCATATGAGAAACCAAAATCTATGTTGAATTCTGTAGAGCTCTGCTCAATTCCAGCAATTATTGGATCAAACCCTTCTGCAAGAAAAGAGGTCTCATCTAATTTGTATTGAATAAATCCAGCGCTTAGCCCAAATGATAATTGATTAAGGTCTACTTCGTTTCTTGAAAACATTAAATGGTGCGAATAGGTTAAATAAGCACCTGTTTGAGAATGATAACCATTCTTATCGTTAAAAGCGATTGCCCCATAACCAGATTGCGTATCGCCAAATCTTCCATTGATACTTATTGTTTGTAATTGAGGTGCATTATCCTGACCAAACCATTGTTGTCTTCCCGTTAGTCTTAATTTGTCACAATTGGCGGCTCCAGCCATAGATGGATGGATGAGATAATAGTTATCTGTTAAATAATCTGTATATACCGGTAAACCTTCTTGAGCAAACGAGAAGTTTAACATTAAGCAGGTTAAGATTAAAAACAAGTATTTGTTAAAGTTCATGATTTTATCTTTTCAATGTGAAATGGGCCTTGAATATTTTCATAGTATTGTCTATTGGGTCAATGAATTCTACAGTAAACCAATAATCTGTACTAGGCACTTCTTCTCCGTTAAATGTTCCATCCCAACCATTATTACTAGGACTTAGCTGTTTTAAGAGTTTTCCGTACCTGTCAAATATATAAATTTTTGCGTTAGGCTGGTCTGCTATCCCCTTTAAGTTCCATGTGTCATTATATCCATCTCCATTAGGCGTAAAGAACTTTGGGTAATCTATAACGATAAACATTGTAAAAACTTGCCCACAGTTTAAAGTATCTCTAACAGAGACCGTATGTTCTCCTCCTTGAAGGTCTGCAAAAATTGGAGAATCCTGCCAAGAGTCATCATTCAAACTATATTCATAGATACCTATACCTTCGACCGTGATTTCAATCATATTATCGTCTGAAAACGCAGGTGTTATCACTTCAATAGTGATGCTTTCAGGCGGATAAGAACCAATAACCATTGTTGTTGCAGGAATTGTGCAGCCTGTAATCAAGTTCGTAGCTATAACGGCATAGTCTCCTGGTAATATAGGAATGTAAGAAGGCCCTGTTTCCCCGGCTATTAAGTTCGCTGGTATTGCATCTCCTTGATACCATTCAAAAGAATATTCCGTGTCGTTAAGTTGTGTGTTAATAGGTGGATTTGGCAATAATGTGATGTTTTCAGGTGCCACTACATTATTATTCCTATCCAAGCACAATACATATTCGTCTTCAATTTGAATCTCAGGAACACGGTTAACTTGCAGATTTATAGGCGCTATTTGGAAGCATTCATTAGCTGCAGGTTCTATCCGAACATAAATGGTCTGTGTCGTATTTTGCGTATTTACAAAAGCCAAAGGATCACTAATACTATTGGTGTTTCCAGCAATGGCATCAGCTTCTAGGATGTAGTAGCTAAAAACAAAATCCAATGCATTCAATCCATTAAGAATTTGCGATTCACTTCGTGTTAGATCAAATTCATCAAAACCATCTCCATCTATTTCACACTCTTCAATAGCATCAGGTACTAGATCAAGTAATGCATATAGAATCGTTTTTAACTCGAGCGTTGCAGTAGACATGCATCCGTTCGTTCCAGTGGCAAGAACAATAATGGTATTATCCAATACTGTACTGGTATAAGCCGTCGGATCCAATATAGAGTTGTTGTTGTCAAGGTCTGCTTGGGTTTCGAAATATGAAAGTACAATTGATCCATCACCTTGAACGATTTGGTTTTCACGAATGGTCAAATCATATACTGTATTCACCTGATCAGTACAGATTCTTATGGGATCAGGTATCGTAATCACTGGATTAGGTATTACCTGAAGCTGAAATGACATATCGGTACTCACACATTCATTCGCCTCTCCAATTCCATTTACATTATCATCAAATTGTGCTCTAACGTATATAGTCTGAGGGTTACTCTCATTGGTAAACGGACTCACTAATGATGCTGTATTAGTCTGCGCATCTGCTAAAGATCGGTGATACGAGACCAATATATCTTGGGGTTGCCCTCCAATAACTTCGGTGTCTTTTGTAGCCAAATCAAAATCAGTTTCATTCGTATCACTGCACAATACATAATCAACAATTGGATTAGCGCTAGGCAAGGTATTCACTGTTAATGTGATGCGCTCTCCCAAACCTAGACATGCATTTACGTCACCACTATCTACCCTCACAAAAATATTCTGGCTATTAGGAGATGTTTCATTCCTATGATCACTTATATCAGGAATGGCATTTGTTTCAGCTAATGCATCAACTACATTAGTATAATAGGTGACTTGGATATTCTGCCCCATTGGGAACAAGGCCTCTACTTGAGCCGTAGCACCACTAAAATCGAAAGAAGCAATGCCATTGGTGTTGTCACCGTCTACCAATGTATTATCACAAACTTCATAATTCAAATTGAATCCTGTGGGAATTTGAGCAGTCCCAACAGATAGATCGATCTGGGCGGTACGCCAACAACCCTCAGTGGTTTCAATTCTGGAATATACAGTACCTATTAAGGGAACTGTATTTTGATATGCAGTGAAATTGATGATTTGATTTGTTACTAAGCCACCTAGGGCATCTGCTTGTGTGAGATAGTAGGTAAATGTTTCATTAGCCGCATCCGATGAAATCAAGGTATTAGCTTCTGTAAGGTTAAATTGTGTGATCCCATCGGTATCATCATCACATTGTCTCAGGTCTACTATGGGTGTGACAACAGGTAAAGGATCCACAAACAAATCAATCAATGCCGTAACATAACAATTGCTGTTGTCAACATTTTCCATCCTAACCACAAGTTGTTCAGCATTCGCTGTTCCATTTGTATATAACAGAGGTAAGGCCGAAACATTAGCGATAGCATCAGTTTGATTTGCATGATAGCTTATATTGAATTGCGCGGCATTCTGAGGATTGATTACTTGAACAGTTATCATTGACAGGTCGAACTGAACAAAACCATTGGTATCATCACCATCAGTGGCAGTATCGCATAAACGGTATTCAACGTCATTTGGCATTGCCGAATCAAAAACGTCGAGCAAGAAACTATCTGTTACAAAGCACTGAGTACCAATGTTATTTTCAATCCTTACAAAAATCTCTTCTTGCTGGTAAGCAACAGTATTGGTATAAAATGTCGCCAAAGCAGTAGTATTATTATCAGCATCTGTTTGTGTAGAATGGTATGTAATGGTGAAATCTGTAGAGCTTTGTGTTCCATAAACTATAGGATTCAAGGCTAAAAGGTCCAAGCTGAAGAATCCATCATTGTTGTCATCGCAAATCATAAGATCAGATAGCTGATTTGCAATTACGGGGTTCTCAGCAAATTCAATGATAATTTCATCAGCTCCTGTACAGCCAGCAGCCAATAAGACTTCAACCGAATATGTGCCGTCTGCGGATACATCAAGGATATTAGTAGTCTCACCCATAATCTGAGTGCCATCGAGATACCACGTGTGCGTCAGATTAGGATAATTCGTGCTCAAAGAATATGGGACTCCAGTACATGGTGCATTGTTATCTGCGATAGTAAGATCTGGACCAAGATCCAAGCCAATATTAAAACTCCCAGCTTCTAAAAAAATAGCAGAATCCCAAGCAGAATCACCTTGATCTGCAACCACTAATTTAATCTCATAAGTTCGATTAGGAATAACCGTTGCGCTAGCCGTTAATACTACTGTTCTTCCCCCGTAATTAGTATCTCCCAAATCATAGCCTTCAAAAAATGGCACATTGGCCGCACAGCCAGAAGCATTGTTAATATTAAATACACTTACTGGAGTGCCATCTGGCAATACTGCTAAATTTTGATAATTAGGCGAGGTTACATCTTTCAACAAAAAAGCAAAACTATCGGCAAATTGACATTCTGTACCTCCATCATACTCTTCAGATGCCATTATAAATCTAAAATTAAAATCAGGTGAGGTTGGTACGAATTCAAACTTTATAAATGTGGCGTCATTTGTGTTTGTTTGACCCAAGGCAGCCTCCAAATCTGAATCACCAGGCAATCCATTAGGATTATCTGGGTATGCTGGACCCCCAGGTGGATCAACCGTATTGCCTGCTTGAAATGCATTACCCGTTGTTAAAATAATACCGCTCTCAAAAGGGAAGGTTGTATTTGTACCCGGTCTTTTAAAAAAACCATAGCTTTTTGTCGTGGATTGATTAGGCGCTCCACTTACTTGTTCAGAAAAACTACTAACATTGGCACAGTCTCCTGTAATCAAGACATTCTCAACTAATTCTGGCAATGACATTATTGATTCAGGATCTATGGCATCGTTGATCTTTATTATTTGGCTAAATCCAAACAATGGCAATAATAGGAATACAGAATAAAGTAATTTCTTTGTCACAAGAAAATTTGAATTCCAAATATATAGATAACTCCAGTTTACTTTTATTATTTTTGCCTAAAATAGCTATAATGAATGTTTTCTCCGTTTCAATACATAATACCACCAATCCTGCCATCATGAAATTTGAGGCAAATGAATTCTTGACACAACATGAGAGTTTCGAATTCAACAACATTGATGACGCCAAGAATTCACCATTGGCGCAAGAGTTGTTTTATCTGCCTTTTGTGAAAAAGGTATATATCTCTGGAAATTTCATTGCCATTGAACGATTCAATATTATAGAATGGAACGATGTTAAGGAAGAAGTTAGAAGCCAGATCGAGGATTACCTGAATGAAGGAGGTACAGTTGTTTCTGAAAACTCAAAAAGCAAGAAAGTACCGGTAACTGTTTATGCCGAAAGCACACCGAATCCTTCGGCTGTAAAATTCGTGGCGAATAAAAAATTAGTAACAACTTCACACGAGTTTACATCTATTGATGAGGCCTCTTATTCTCCGTTTGCCACAGAGTTATTTCATTTTCCGTTTGTGAAGAATATCTTTTTTGATGAGAATTATGTTTCCATTACCAAATTCGATGTGGCAGATTGGCAAGATATCACTTCGGAACTGCGAGAATTCATTAGAGGTTATATTGAAAATGGCAAGACCATTGTCTCCAATGATGCTCCAGAGGTTATTCAAAAGTCACAGCAGCATCAAGATAAGGAATTTGAAAATCTTGATGACATTTCAAAAGAGATCGTGAATATTCTAGAAGAATACATCAAACCTGCTGTAGCTAGTGATGGTGGCAATATCCAGTTCCAATCTTACGACAAAGAGAGCAAAGTGGTCAAGGTCATTTTACAAGGTGCCTGTAGTGGATGTCCATCTTCCACATTCACTTTAAAAAATGGTATTGAAAATATGCTTAAGGAAATGCTCAAGGACAAAGTGAGTATGGTCGAAGCGATTAATGGGTAGATAGTATTTTATCTTTATTTTAGGTATTTCATCTAATAGCGTGAATTAATTATAGTTCTGAAAAAGAGGTT
>CBESOB010000003.1:0-42641 GCA_965530995.1 uncultured Flavobacteriaceae bacterium | reverse complement strand
GGTGGACCAAGAACTTGTGGTTTCCTTCGGATTAATGGGTTGCTAAACTCACAACCAATTGTATTAAAGGGCTTCTTTACATTCTTAAAGAAGCCTTTTTGAGTTAATGAATCCGTTGATCATTAAATTTGAATACAAATAATATTGCCTCTGCTCCATGCTGAAAAGTGGTATATTGGAGAGACTGTTTGAAAACTCATTCGCGAACAACTAGCAACTATTAAATAATCAACACTATGAAAGGATCACTAAAATTTGTCATGATATTATGTTTCGTATCATGTGCGATACACTCGTCAACAGCGCAATCAAATGGCGCCACCTATATTAAAGCTGGTAAATTATTTGATTCGGAGAATGGAAAGTTACTTTCTAATCAGGTCATAAAAATTGAGCGTAATAGAATAACCGAAGTTGGGGGAAATATCGTGATTCCTAAAAACGCTATGATCATCGATCTATCTGAACATACTGTTTTACCTGGTTTAATCGATGGTCATACCCATTTAATGACGCTTGACGACTTAAATGATGAAACTCCAATGGCCGACAAGTTATTATTTGAAGGCGATGCATTAAGAGTCCTTAGAGGTTCTAAACGTGCTAAATCATGGTTGGAAAATGGCTTTACCACGATACGAGATCTAGGAGATTCGGGTGACTTTCTTGATGTAGCCTTGAAAAGAGCGATAGACGAGGGAACAGTCGATGGCCCTAGAATGTTTGTATCTGGACCGATAATAATTTCTGAAGGTGGTCAAGTTCCAGGGATTGTAAGACGTCATCGAGACTTCATTGATGACGAATATACGATCATTAGAAATGTGGATGATGCAATCAACGCCGTTCGGATACATGTGAATAATGGTGCCGATATTATTAAGATCTGTGCAAATAATACGCCCAATAATACAAGCCTGACCATTGAAGAAATGAAAGCCATTGTAAAAATAGCACATCGATATGACAAAAAGGTCACTGCGCATGCGACTACCGACCTGGCCGTATGGGAAGCGGTAACTGCAGGCGTAGATGGCATTGAACATGGTTATCAAATTTCTGATACTACATTAACACTGATGGCGCAAAAGAAAGTGGTACTCGTACCAACTGATATCTCAGAACCTCTTTTTCATAAGCTATATGATATCATTGACTTTAAATGGGATAGAGAGAAAAATATGAAACGGGCTAAAGACAGATATACCGATCGATTGCAAAGAGCCATCAAGGCTGGTGTTACCATAATAACTGGGTCCGACAATTATTTGGATTTGGAAATGGCTCAAGGCGAAGCGGCAAAGAATATTCTGGTTGCCTATCATGAAGAGGGAATGACACCTATGCAAATACTTAGTTCATCTACCTATTTATCCGCGAAATTTATGGGTAAAGAGAATGAATTGGGTGTAATCAAGGAAGGCGCACTTGCCGATATCATTGCCGTAAAAGGAGACGTAGAAAACGATTTTGCCAATACCTTATTCAATATGGTCTTGGTGATGAAAGATGGTGAAATTTATGTGGACACAGAAAATCATATTAAAGAAATTATTATAGCTCATGACGTATTGAAAAGTTATACAGGGAATTATCAACTATCCCCCGAATTGGTGATTGCCGTTTCTAAGCATGGCAATCAACTAAAAGCGAAAGCTACTGGTCAGGAAGAATATGAATTTATTGCTAGATCCGAAAATTCTTTTTATGCAAAGAATGCAGCAATTCAAATCACCTTTAATGTAAACGCCGATGGACAAATAGAAAGTTTGACCTTACTTACAGGTGGAGCGGAATCCATTGCACCAAAATTGGAAGATTAAGTTAAATAAAAACAACATTGGTAAAAGTCTAATATTCAATCATTCTAAAATCAAATGGGAAATTCGAATCAATTAGCACATCGTTTCAGGGAAGTTCTATTAAATGGCACTTGGATCGCCAATACAAATTATAAGTCACAATTAACCGACACCTTCTGGACAGAGGCCATTACAAAAGTTGAGGACCTAAATACAATTGCTGCATTGGCATTCCATATCAATTATTATGTTGCTGGTGTTCTCAACGTATTTGATGGTGGTACTCTTGATATTCGGGACAAATACAGTTTCGATATGCCTAAAATCGTGTCGAAAGAAGACTGGAATGACCTATTGAACGAATTGTTGGCGAATTCTGAGAAATTCGCCAGTCAGGTAGAGCTCATGTCCGACGAAAATTTGGAAGAGTACTTCGTAGAAAAGAAATATGGAACTTATAAAAGAAATATTGAAGGCATAATCGAGCATAGCTACTATCATTTAGGTCAAATTTCGTTGATCAAGAAGATGATCAATGACAATGAGTAAAGCAATGAAAGATTTATTTCGGCCGCTTATCAACTAAAATCAAGTCTCTTCAATACTAAAAAAACTCTCGATACTGAAGCACCCTAAAATCGAATGTATTGAAGTCTGGATTTTTTGCTTTGAGTTGTTTATATAGAGGATTGCTTCCAATGGAAATATTGGCCGCTCCAGAACCCGAAGTCAATGAAACCGTTTTAATTATTCTATCTTCTAAATTAAATTGATGAATTTTTGGTGTTCCCCTCGAAACTAATTCCAGCTTGAGTTGATACGCTTTTATATGTTTTCGAAAGAAATACTCTGGACCATTTTTACTATTTCCTCCTGTAAACAAAAGGGTTTCAATTTTAGGATGTATCATTAAATATCCTACCACATCTCGTAATATAATATTTTGCATCCCAAGATCAGAAGCATCAATTTTATCACGCTCAGCACTCTCTACTATATCGCATACGCCGATTTGGTTCGTAATCAGGAAATCCTTTCGTTGCTTTATGGCTTCCTGTGAATTATCATAGCGCAAATTAAGGTCATGTATTTTATCGATATACAACCAAAGTGAATTGTAATAGCTACCGTAGCAGAAATTCACATCCTTTTCAAGTAACTCACCAGTAGTAAATCGCGGAGGTGGTAAGGTACCAACGATCAGTTTCTTAGTGTCCTCTTGAATGAATGGTACGTATGGGTGTTTATGAAAAAACACTTAGGATTTAGTCGTGATCACAATAACCCCATTAGACCCTCGAGATCCGTAAACAGAAGCATCCGGCCCTTTCAGGACTTTAATATCCTGCACGTCTACAGGCTGGATATTGTCAATACTGAATACCGGAGTTCCATCCACCACAAAGAGTGGGTCACCAGAGCCAACAACCGAATTTGCACCTCTAATTCGAATTTGATTTGTTTGTGTAACAGTGACTCCAGCTATACGACCACGTAAAAGGTCATAAATGGTTCTGTAAGTTGCAAACTCTTTTTCCACATCAGATTCCAACTCAGGAACACTTCGTGCTACAAATTTTTTTTCATCTTCTGAGTAGGTAATAGCCACATTTTTTCCTTTCCTGATTTTATCTTTCTTGTTCTTTTTACCATCGAGGTATACAAAATTAATAACAAGATTGTCATTGATCGCAGACGATAATAACCCATACTTATAGGAATACACGTTAATACTTTCCATACTATCTGGGATTTCAACTTTATAGAATCCTTTTTTATCTGTTATGACACCCGAATTGATGGTATCGAGATAAATAAGAGCATTGGATACTGGTTTTTTCTTACTATTGGTAACGGTTCCTGTCAGGAAGTCTTGAGCAAATCCATTAAGCGTTCCAAATATCAGGAGTGTTGTTATAATTAAACATGTGTTTTTCATAGCCGTACTTTTTATAAGTTACTAAAGTTACCCATAAAGCTGGAGTTGGGCAATACAAGCTTCAAGATAATGTAAATCATTGCATCCAATTGAATGATATGTTGCCTGAGACCCTGAATTTTTGTATTTTATGATCAAATCAAAGGATTATAATGGGAAAAGGAGACAAGAAAACTAAAAGAGGAAAAATAAATAGAGGGTCTTATGGTGTACTTAGGCCTCGAAAGAAAATAGTTACTGCTACGACCAAACCTAAAAAGGCCAAACCTAAAAAGGCTGCAGCCAAACCTGCCGCTAAAAAAGAAACCAAGGCGACAACCAAGGCGACAACTAAGGCGGCAACTAAGACAACAACTAAGGCAGCTAAATAATTATCGTGTAAATACTAATTCGGTTGCACTAGAAAGCTCTTCGCTAAATCCGTAACCTTCATAGTGGAAGCCTTTAATGGCGTCTATAGTATTGGCGTCAGTATCCAAGATATAGCGCGTCATTAAGCCTCTTGCAATTTTCGCAAAAATGGCAATGATTTTGTATTCTCCATTCCTAAATTCTTTAAAAGCCACATGTACAACGGGTACTTTCAAATCTTTGGTGTCAATTGCTTTAAAATACTCATTACTAGCTAGGTTCAGGAATAATTCGTCTTCTCCTAATTGATCATTCAAAGTCTGAGTGACTTTCTTGCGCCAGAATTCATATAAGTTCTTGTTCTTCCCAACTGGAAATTTAGTTCCCATTTCCAATCTGTACGGTTGAATTAAGTCCAATGGTCTTAACAAGCCATAAAGTCCCGAAATAATCCGCACGGTTTCCTGGAGTTTATTCAATTTCTTTTCAGGGAGTCCATAAGCATCTAATCCTCTGTACACATCACCATTAAAAGCATAAACGGCTGGGCGGGCATTCTTTTGATCAAAAGGCAAACTCCAATCTTGGTTACGCTCATAATTAAGCTGACCCAATGCTGGGGATATACTCATGAGTTTCGACAAGCTCCTTGCAGATTTTTTCTTGAGCAATTTATTCAATCGCTCAGCCTCAGTAAGAAAACATGCTTCAGTATGCAATGAGGTAGGGAGTTTTCTGTCGTAATCAAGGGATTTTGCTGGAGAAAGGACTAATTTCATGTGATCATTATTTTTCGTTTTCAAAGTTACGATTACCATTGATAAATGTCAACATACGCTTTTTGAAAAAAATGATAAGTCAATCGAAAAAATCTATATGCTATGGCTTCTAACTTTGATGCTTGGAATAATGACGCCATTTATCTATACACTGAGTCATATCGTCTGGAGTTTCTGAAGTAAATGACATGAATTCTCCGGTCTTCGGATGTTCAAAGCCCAAAGTTTTAGCATGAAGCGCCTGTCTTGGTAGTATCTTAAAGCAATTATCCACGAATTGTTTGTACTTGGTAAAGGTGGTACCCTTCAGGATCTTGTCTCCGCCATATCGTTCATCATTGAAGAGCGTATGGCCAATATATTTCATATGCACACGTATTTGATGGGTACGACCTGTTTCCAATTTGCACGCAACCAAGGTCACATAACCAAGTCGTTCAATTACTTTATAATGTGTCACAGCCGGCTTTCCTTTGTCTTCTTCATCTCCAAAAAATACCGTATTCTGTAATCTGTTTTTGGGATGCCTCCCTATATTCCCTTCAACGGTCCCTTCGTCTTCATCCATATTGCCCCAAACAATAGCGACATATTCACGCTCACTCGTCTTGTCAAAGAATTGCTTTGCTAGATGTGTCATGGCTTCTTCAGTCTTGGCAACCACCAACAAACCACTGGTATCCTTATCGATACGATGCACCAAACCGGGGCGCTCGCTGGAATTATTAGGAAGATTATCAAAATGAAATGTCAGGGCATTGATCAATGTCCCAGAATAGTTACCATGACCAGGATGCACTACCATGCCAGCAGGTTTGTTAACCACTAGCAATTCATCATCTTCATAAATAACATCAATAGGGATATCTTCCGGTACCAATAGATTTTCGTAAGGCGGATGGGCGAACATGACCTTGATCTGATCATACGGCTTCACCTTATAACTGGATTTTACAGCAATGTCATTCACTAGAATACTACCGTTCTTGGCGGCAGCTTGTATCTTGTTGCGCGTAGCGTTTTCGATAAAATTCATGAGATACTTATCAATACGCAGTGGCTGTTGGCCTTTTTCGGCTACAAATGAATGATGTTCATAAAGACCATCATTTTCTCCTATGTCTTTCTGATCTTCTGTCATCTAATTTGAAGGGCGTTTGCCATTACCGAGAACAAGGTCGATCTTACTCATTTTTTCCAGTTTGGTGCCTGGTGTTAAGGTACTACCATTATAACGCAAACCTAGAACCATATCCTTACCAATATTATCGCGATAGGTAATCTTTCCAACTTCAAATCCCAAGGCATTAAGCACTGGCTTGGCATTCCTAAAGGTCTGCTGTCTTAAATCCGGAACAGCGACCTTACGATAACCAGATGGATTCAAGATCAAATATATCTTCCTATTTTGCTTGACCTTGGTGCCTGCCAACGGGTTTTGTTCAATAACAGAATATTTTGGGTATTTAGGGTTGTAATTAGCAGAATCTTGTATTTGCATGACCATATCGTTATCCTTCAACTGCATTTGGGCTACTTCTATAGTCTTTCCCTTTAAGTCAGGAACGGTTTCGAAATCATTATGATTGGTTGTAACCTTCAACCATTGTAACACTAAGAAACACATTACAACAACCGCCACAATAGCCAAAAGCAATTGCATAAGAAACACTTTACTGGTCAAGAATTTTACGATGCTCATCTAAAAAATTTATCACACAAATATATAAAATCTGCTAGGTTTTTAGTTTACAGATAATAAATGATATTTTTACGAAAACGTTTATAAACGCATTTTATTAGTATGCATAAACATATTGCCATCATCATGGGAGGGTATTCTAGCGAATACAAGATTTCCTTAAAGAGCGGAGAAATGGTCTTTGAGTCTTTGGACAGCTCTAAATACATAGCTTATAAAATTCATGTCTATGCAGATCGTTGGGTCTTTGTTGATATTTATGGAGATGAATTTCCAGTCGATAAAAATGATTTTTCCATTATGGTCAATGAAACCAAAATCACTTTTGATTGTGTTTTTAATGCCATTCATGGTACTCCAGGTGAAGATGGATACATGCAGGGATATTTTGAACTACTTGGCATATCTCACACCAGCTGTACGATGTATCAAGCTGCTTTGACCTTTAACAAAAGAGATTTGCTCTCTACATTGAAACCTTATGGCATCAAATGCGCTGAATCCTATTATCTCGATCTTGGCGATAGCGTCAATGAAGATGTTATCCTTGAGAAAGTCGGCTTACCTTGTTTTGTTAAGGCCAACAAAGCAGGCAGCAGCTTTGGGATTAGCAAAGTTTATAAAAAAGAGGAGCTTCAAAACGCTATAGATCTAGCATTCAAGGAAGATAATGAAATCATAATTGAATCTTTTTTGGATGGTGTAGAAGTTTCGGTGGGCGTCATAACCTATAAAGGCAATACTAAGGTCTTGCCAATCACTGAAATCGTGAGTGAGAATGATTTTTTCGACTACAAAGCCAAGTACTTAGGAGAATCTCAAGAAATAACACCAGCACGACTGACTAAAGAACAAGAAACAAAGGTGACTATTATTGCCAAACGTGTCTATGAAATACTGAAACTGAGTGGTTTTTCGAGAAGTGAGTATATTTTCAAGAATGGAGAGCCTCATTTATTAGAGGTGAACACTATTCCTGGATTTACCAAAGAAAGTATCCTACCTCAGCAAGCCGTTTGCGCTGGGATCTCATTGACAGAACTATTTGGCAATGCGATTGAAGAGGCATTGAACAAAAAAGCTTAAATTTAAGTTATGAAACGAGCATTATTCCCTGGATCATTTGACCCATTGACCTTAGGACACTACGACATTATTAAAAGGGGTGTGACACTTTTTGATGAAATCATTGTGGCCATTGGTGTTAATGCCGGAAAATCATATATGTTTTCTTTGGAACAGCGGAAGAAGTTCATTGAAGACGCCTTTAAAGACGAACCAAAAGTTAAAGTTGTGACCTATAAAGGCCTAACGGTGAATTACTGCCAAGAGATCGGTGTTGAATTCATACTTCGAGGTCTTCGTAACCCTGCTGATTTCGAATTTGAAAAAGCAATTGCTCATACCAATCGTGATCTTGCGCCTATTGAAACAGTATTCCTATTGACTGCCGCTAAAACATCATACATAGCCTCCTCAATCGTTCGTGATGTCATTAGGAATAATGGTGATTATACCAAACTTGTTCCCAAGAGTGTAAGAGTAAAAAAATGAAGCCATTTAATATTAATTTTCTGGATCATGTCGCTATACGTGTCAAAGACATGCCTACCTCGATAGATTGGTATGAGCGCGTTATTGGATTAAAAAAGCATCAATATGATGAATGGGGCGAATTTCCAATTTTCATGATGTCCGGTACTGCAGGTGTAGCCATATTCCCTGCCCGACTGAAGGATGGTACTATTCAGAAAGCCTTCAATAGTACGTTTATAGACCATTTTGCTTTTAATGTTTCTAATGAAGATTTCAAGAAAGCCCAAGAATATTTTAATGAAATTGGTGAACAATTCGCGTTCCAAGATCATCACTACACACATTCCATTTACCTAAAAGATCCAGACAATCACACAGTTGAACTCACCACCTTAGTCGTCGACAAATCCGAATTTTATAAATAGAATCCTAATTCTATAAATATTTTATTATTTTTGTGAGTGTTCACTTACTAATATGACCAAGAAACAAAATCAAATTTTAGAGGCATCCCTTCACTTATTTTCAGAAGAAGGCTATCATGCGACTTCTACAAGCCGCGTAGCAAAAATAGCAGATGTAAGCGAGGGCTTGATCTTTCGGCATTTCCAGAACAAAGAAGGGCTTTTGAAAGCTATTCTTAATGAAGGAGGACAGCGAGTAAATAGGCTTTTCCTTCCTATTATAAATGAAGAAGAACCGAAGGAAGTAATCAAGAAAACACTAGAGTTACTTTTTGTAATTGATGATAAAGACTGGAAATACTGTAAACTATTATTGAAACTTAGATGGGAATTAGGCAATCAAGCAATTGCAATATTCGACCCTCTAAAAGATCAACTCATAAAAGCCTTTACGAAATTAAGATATCGAAACCCTTTGTACGAAACGAATTTTTTACTGCAGTACCTTAATGGTCTTGCTGCATCACTTATCAGGGAAACCATTGATGACAAACAACGAACTAAGGAATTCATATTACAGAAATATCATTTTTAATAATGAGTAATTACTCACTATTATAATTTATATTCAGAAAGGGGCTTAGGAAAATCCTCAGGGTTAGCTGCCAAATGATAACGCGGATCATCAATATCCTCTTCTATGACTTCATGAAATTTCGGACTCGACTTGTAGAGTAGCACTTTACAGTCTTCGCTCAAGTGTTTGAGCTTGATTGACTTTCCAGCTGTTTCATATTTTTCAACAAGGTTGAAGATAGCTTCTAAGGCCGAATGATCACTTATGCGTGATTCTACAAAATCTATTTCCACTTTGTCTGGATCATTCTTCACATCGAACTTATCATTGAATGCCGAAATACTACCAAAGAATAATGGCCCCCAAATTTCATATATCAAGGTACCATCTTCTTTTAATCGTTTTCTTGCGCGAATCCGCTTCGCATTCTCCCAGGAAAATACCAAAGCACTCACTATCACACCAGCGACAACGGCTATAGCCAAGTCAAAGATCACGGTCAAAGCCGATACTAAGACCAATACAAACAGATCCGTAAGTGGAATCTTGTTCAAGATCCTGAAACTACTCCATGCAAAGGTTCCGATTACTACCATGAACATCACACCAACCAAGGCCGCTATGGGTACTTGTTCTATCAGGCCAGATGCAAATAAGATAAATCCGAGCAATGCTAAAGCTGCTACAATTCCTGATAATCGTCCTCGTCCTCCCCCCTTTATGTTTATTAAGGACTGCCCAATCATAGCACAGCCACCCATACCTCCAAACAGGCCTGTGACGATATTGGCACCACCTTGCGCTAGACATTCTCTGTTGGAATTTCCTCTGGTTTCCGTCAATTCATCAATAAGATTCAAGGTCATCAAGGATTCTATGAGTCCAATAGCTGCAAGTATTAAGGCATAAGGAAATATGAATTTTAAAGTTTCTAGATTGAAAGGCACTTTATTGAAAATGTCAAACTGGAAGCTAGGCAATCCGCCTTTAAGTCCTTCTCCTCCCCCATCTCTGATAAAACTACCTACTGTCGCCACGTCCAAATTCCCAAAAATAACAATGGCCGACACCACTAATATGGCAATCAATGCTTCAGGTAATTTCTTAGTGAGTTTAGGCAAGCCGAACATAATTGCCATGGTCAAACCTACCAAGGCGACCATCACCCATAATTTCGGCCCATTGAACCAATCGCCATTTGCATCCCTGAACATGCCTAATTGCGACAAGAATATCACAATTGCCAAACCGTTCACGAACCCCATCATTACTGGATGCGGTATCAATCTTACGAACTTGCCCAATTTAAAGACACCTGCCAACATTTGAATGATTCCCATCAAGATAACAGTTGCAAATAAATAGTACAACCCAAGATTCTCGCCTTCCATTCCCATGGCGTTTCCTTTAGCGACCAGCGCCACCATAACCACTGCCAAAGCACCTGTAGCTCCACTGATCATTCCAGGTCGACCTCCAAATATTGCGGTGATCAAACCTATCATAAAGGCAGCATACAAACCCACTAATGGATCTACTCCTGCCACAAAGGCAAAAGCCACTGCTTCTGGCACCAAGGCCAATGCCACTGTGAAACCACTTAAAATATCATTCTTGGCGTTTGCCGCTCGTTTACGTATGAATTCTGTCATGAGGCGTGTTTAAGAAGCCGTAAAAATACATCTTATATGAAGAAGAGCAAGAATTGGTAATCAATAAATACGCAAACGTTTGAAAATGATTTTTCAAAATAAAATTATCCTTGGCGAATCAAAATATCTCCTATTTAACAGTGTTTATCAAATGATTACGAAATTTTTATTAATTTTATTGAGCTATTAATTAAAATTCTTAGATTTTCTTTTTTGGAAAGCGATGACATTGCAATAAGTCTTCGATGCATAGTATATACTTATTTTAAATCCAATAAATTATGAAATCAACTGTACTTTTCTTTTTACTAATTCCATTTTTAATTTTCTCTCAAGGCAATCCAGCGATTGCCGAATCTAATATCGATGATGTTTGGAATCAATTCAATCTCACCGGAGAAGGCGTCATTTTTGCAAGTATGGAGAGAGGTTTGGACTATAGACATCCGGCGTATCTGAATCCCGACGGCACAACTAGAGTCGCATATATTTACGATATGGTAAATCAAGCAGGCGCGAATGCACCAAACAACCCTTATGGTCGTGGCACAATTTTCACAGAAGCGGATATCAATGCTGCCTTAATTGCTGGTGGCACACCAATTTCTATAGATAGGCATGGACATGGTAATGCTTGTATTGGTATTACCGCTGGAAATGGAGGTGGAACAACGAATCTAGAATTTAAGGGAGTTGCAACTAAAGCCAAACTAATAGTCGTTAAAATGATCCAGGATGGTTTTCAGGCCTACGGGACACAGCCAAGTGAAGCCGGATATTTTAATGCATCAGACATTCCTATTGCACTTCAATTTATTCATGATAAAGTCACTGAACTAGGATTACCAAGTGTAACGCTAATGAATTTCGGGTCCATTGGTGGCCCGACTGATGGCACCAGTACTGTTAGCAGGGCCATGGACGATTTCATAGCGCAAGGTCATGTCTTGGTATGTGGTATTGGGGATGATGGCGGTCAAGACAATCACGCAAGTACTGCTATTGCACAAGGACAGACCATAGAACTGCTTATAAACAAGTTTTCTTCGAATGTAAGATTAGATCTTTATTACAGTGAAGATGACAGATTTGACGTAACTATTGAGGTGCCTAATGGCACACAATATGGCCCCTACACCGCGCCCGCCGGTGCGAATATGGTTAATGACAAATTCATATCTGGGATTTTCAATAAATATCATCGAGGAGCAAATCAGGAATTCTATGGTGCTACGAGCAATACAAGAGAATTATTGGTAGATTTTTTTGGTCCGAATGGTGTCTACAAGGTAATCTTAACTGGCACCTCAATAAATGATGATGGTGTATTTAACGCATCACTCAACCCATCACTCTATTACAACAATAACAGTTTTGGCAGCTTTGTAGTCTCTGGTTCGAGCCTTAATGACTACACATCTTCCTTTAATGTAATTTCTCCTGGCGATTATGTAGTCGATAACACATGGACAGATATTAATGGTGTACCTAGAAGCATAACAGGTGCAGGCAACCCAGGAGAATTATGGGCAGGAAGTAGCTCTGGTATTACCTATGACGGAAGACAAGCCATCGATTTTGTCGTTCCAGGCGAAGTGTTAATTGGCCCCTATTATCCCGACTCCTTTTATGAGTTTTTTGCGGCCAACCAAGTGCTAGGAGGCAATGGTTTCTATGGCATTCAAAATGCCGTTAGTGCTGCAGCACCAGTGTCTTGTGGCGTTATTGCCTTGATGCTTGAGTTGGACCCAACCTTGACCAATCAAGAAATAAAGGACATCTTGAATCAAACATCAAGACAAGACAGTTTTACCGGCACGGTACCAAATGCAGATTGGGGATATGGTAAATTAGACGCTCTGGCAGCCGTTCAAGAGGTAAGCAACCGACTGTCCGTTTCTGAAAATGAAAACTCTTTTATTAAAATATACCCGAATCCAGTCACTGATATATTGAACATAGATTCACAAACCGGAATGGTATCGATAAGAGTCGTATCAGTTCTAGGCCAAGAAGTCTTACATTTTGATAATGTTCAAGATCAAGTGGATTTATCTTCATTAACAAAGGGCATATACGTATTGCAATTTAAAAGTGAATCTGGTTCAAAAAATCTTAAAATCATCAAACAATAAGATACCAATGTTATCTTCATATTAGAGATAGGTTAAGACCTAGTGGTTAAAAAACCATGAAGACTTGAGTTAGGATATTGTGAAATAAGCGACCATTTATACAAATACTTAACTAATGGAACAAAGTAAATTTCATGAATTGTGCGGTGCATATGGTATCGCACAATCCAATTTCGAATCATACAAAACAGACTGCCATATCCTTTCAATGGAAATAGTGAAGGAGTTAAAGAACTATTATCAAATCCCGGATAGTCAATTTTCACTTTATAGAATAAATGAACAGGACAACTTTGATCTTGTTACGCCAGCATTAATACATGCGATCAACCTAAGACCCGATCATTACTGGCATTTCGGTGTAGGACTAACAGTTTGTCAAGCTCCCGAAACGTTACCAGAAGAGCTAATACTTATCCACTTAATGTTCAGGAAAAATGCTAAGGAAGAGTGTTTTATCAAATATGCACATTCAGACACGGATTTTAAAATTGTAAAAGGCAATCCAGGATCCTATGTGTCTTTCTTCGATTTCCTTTTCGATACGACCATCGCTTCCTATAAAAGTCAATTACAACAATTCATCGGCGAAAAAACCGAAAGAAAGCTAGGCTACATTCAATAAGAATTCAAAATCTTGTCTCAATTTCATTAAGTTTGGTAATCTAAACTCCGCCAAATGAAAAGATTTCTTGTTCTATTGATTCTATTTACCTCTTGTTCATCCAAAATCAACAAGGAAAATAATGATTTCACAACGGTTTATGAGCGTTCCGATGGATTGGAAACGGCTACCTATCAAGAAACCATAGAATACTATCAAGAATTAGGTCGTACCTATCCTGAAATACATATACAAGCAGTAGGTGAGACTGATTCTGGAAAGCCTTTGCATATGGCGATATTGAATCCAGATGGCGATTTCAATATGGATGCTATTAGAAAAACTAAACGTGTTCTACTAATAAACAATGGCATTCATCCTGGTGAAAGTGATGGTATCGATGCCACGATGATGCTTTATCGGGATATCGTACAAGGGAAAATTGAAGCACCTAGAAATACTGTTCTGGTTACGATTCCGATTTATAACGTAGGTGGCAGCCTAAACAGGAATTCAACAACGCGCACTAATCAGAATGGGCCAAAAGAATATGGTTTTAGGGGTAATGCTCGTAATTATGACCTCAATCGCGATTTTATAAAAGCCGACACGAAGAATGCAAGGGCTTTTGCTCAAATTTTTCACAAAATCAAACCCGATGTCTTTATCGATAATCATGTAAGCAATGGCGCAGATTATCAATACACATTGACACATTTATTCACACAGCACAATAAACTTGGGGGCACTCTTGGTAATTACTTACATACCGAAATGATGCCCAAATTAGAAAACAAATTGGCAGAAAAAGAATGGGATATTACACCTTATGTTAATGTATTCAACCGAGTTCCTGAAAAAGGATTCAGTCAATTCATGGATTATCCGAGATACTCAACAGGCTATACCACTTTATGGAATACTTTAGGCATGATGGTTGAAACACATATGCTAAAACCTTACAAGCAAAGAGTTGAAGGCACTTATGAGCTGATGAAAAGCATGATAGAGATTGTTGATACCGATTCAGAAAAAATAAAACAGCTTAGAACTAACGCCTTTACAAACAATTATAATCTTAAAACGTATCCTTTAGACTGGACCAGAGACACGACTAAGACCTCAACCATGAGTTTCAAGGGTTATGAAGGCCGTATGATACCAAGTGAGATTACTGGAGCACAGCGATTGAAGTTTGACAGAACGAAACCTTTTACAAAAGACGTAATCTACAGTAACTATTTTGTGCCTAAAGTCGAAGTTTCCGTTCCCGAAGCCTATGTGATTCCTCAAGGATGGCACAACGTCATCTCATTGCTTCAACTCAACGAGGTAGAAATGACCCATTTTGAAAAAGATACGACTCTCACTGTTGAAGCCTACAAAATCTCCGATTATAAAACCCGTAAAAATGCCTATGAAGGGCATTATCCACATTATAATACACAAGTGACGACGGATACTCTGGAGATGTCTTTTAGAGCAGGTGATTATATCCTGAAAACCGACCAATCAGCATTTCGATATTTAATGGAGACCTTGGAACCTCAAGCACCAGATTCATTTTTCAATTGGAATTTCTTCGACACCGTCTTACAGCAAAAAGAAGGCTTCTCTCCTTATGTTTGGGAAGACCAAGTTAAAGTGTTGTTGACAAGTAACCCGAAATTACAAATCGATTTCAACCTTAAAAAAACTTACGAGCCCGACTTTACCGATAACTGGTATGCGCAACTAGATTGGTTGCATAAACAAAGTCCTAATTATGAGAAAGCACATTTGCAGTATCCTGTGTATCGGGTTAAGTAAGATTACCTTGTGAAAATATCTGTATATCATTTAACCCCTTATATCAAAGCCTTAATATTAGCATACGAATTTTCCAAAGCCAAACGGGCTTTCTTGGCATCTAACCATTCAACTTTAGTAATGCCTTCTTTTTCTTGAGGAATCAATAGACCATCGTAAGATGTTTTCATCTCGAACCAATACGTGATCTTGATCTGGTGTTTGCCATTACGCTTAAAAATGTGATAGGTCATTTCCAACGGTTTGGTAACTTCCAAGCCTTCAACGCCTGTTTCCTCTTCAACTTCTCGCATAGAAGTTTTATCAATGGTCTCACCACGTTCTGCCTTTCCTTTAGGCAAATCCCATTTACCATTCCGGAAAATAAACAAGATCTCTCCTTTAGCATTAAACACCTTTCCGCCACCAGCAACAACATTAGGGAGTAACTTCAAGAATTTTTTTAGGAGTTTGCCCTCGTTTTTATGAATCAACCTAACAGATTTTAAATTCGTTTTCTGAAGATCCATAATCACCTTACCGATATTAACTGTATTGAGAAGATAATTCTTGAAGTCCGTTTCTTGCTCAACAAGTGTCGTTAAGATGATTGGTTTATCGCCAACAAATATTTTGAGCATACAGATCGATTATCCTGATTAGGATAGCTAAAGTATTAATTTTTGGTTTACTTAACGACATTCATTTGTTTATTTATTGTTACATTATAATTGAAATATCTTACAATTTTATGCGTAATTTTACCACATGATTTTTGACAAAGAAATTGCTAAGAAAACTGCAGAAGTCTTACTTCAAGTAAATGCCATCAAATTGCAACCTGAAGACCCATTCACTTGGGCTTCCGGATGGAAATCACCCATATATTGTGACAATAGGATCGTGCTCTCGTTTCCGCCAATACGTAATTTCATAAGAGAAACCATGGCGAAACAGATTGAGCGAACTTTTGGAAAACCAGACGTTATTGCTGGTGTAGCAACCGGTGCGATTGGCATTGGGATTCTTGTAGCCGAATTTTTAGGTTTGCCGTTTGTATACGTAAGACCAGAAGCTAAAAAACATGGTCGGCAAAATCAAATTGAAGGGTTCATACAAAAAGGCCAGAATGTTGTTGTGGTGGAAGACCTCATAAGCACGGGCAAAAGTAGTCTGAATGCCGTAAAAGCTCTTAAGGACGCAGAGGTTAATGTAAAGGGTATGGTCGCAATCTTTACCTATGGATTCAAGGTTGCAGAAGATAATTTCAAGAAGGCGGACATAAGTCTGCATACTTTAGGTAATTATGAGAACTTGCTTGAGCAGGCTTTAGAAACCAAATACATTACTGATAAACAATTAGAAACATTGGCAGAATGGAATGCCAATCCATCAAAATGGAACGCTAATTGATTATTGCCTCATAAATAAATAAACATCATGAATTTAGAGTCACCTAAAACAACCATCAACAAATCTGCAGAAGACACTTTTAACTTCATAACTGATATCAAGAATTTCGAACTTTTAATGCCTGAAAACATTAGTAAATTTGAGGTATTGAGTGAAGATACTTTTGTATTTGCCTTAAAAGGAATGCCAGAAATTGAGCTCAAGAGGCAAGAGGTTGAGGCTCCTACCAAAATAGTGTTTGGAGCAGGTGGTGGTAAATTGAATTTCTCATTGATCAGTCACATAACAGAAATAGATACCGATAAAAGTCAAGTACAACTCCATTTTGAAGGCGATTTCAACCCAATGATGGCTATGATGATCAAGGGCCCTATCAATAAATTCTTAGAAACCTTGGTCACTAATCTACCAAAAGCAGTTTAGTACAATAATTGGATTTCCTTTAAGTCAAATTCCTTTAACAAATTATCTTCCAATAAGACTTTAAGATTACCGTTATTCGACAACCCTTGAATATACCCTGAAAACATATGACCCTTCTCACTCATGAAGGTTGACGGTTTATTCATTCTAAAAAGTTGATCTTCATAGTCCTTTTTCAGACCTTGAAGATCCTTGTTTTGAAGTCTTCTGAAATTTCGCTGCAAAGCCTTTATTATTTGATTCAGGAGGTCTTCAATTGAGAATGGCTTGCCTGTGATCTGCAATAATGAAGACGCATTAGGTAATTGTTTGAATTCAGTTTGATTAACATTCAGCCCAATTCCAATGATCGATGCTGACAAATTATTCTTCTTTATGACATTCTCTATCAAAATACCACAAACTTTCTTATTCCCTGCCAAAATGTCGTTAGGCCATTTTATATGTGTTTTAGGTATTTTCAGGTCCTTCAATACCGAAATAACAGATAGAGAAACGACTATACTAATATAAAAATTATCCTCTAAATTAATGAAAGATAGCTCCTTGAACACACTGCAAGTCAAATTCTTACCATCTTGATCTTGCCAATCAGACCCCATTTGACCCCTTCCATTTGTTTGATGGTCTGCGACAACGACTGTGTAATCTTCTATCGGCTCAGCACTACTGATCTGTCGTAAAAAAGTATTTGTGGAACCGATGGCACTAAGTTTGATTATACGCATAGGAAATAGTTATATCTATCAAGATAAATCTTATGATTATTTTAAACCTTAAAGAACAAAAAAATAATAACTTTGCACAAATTAAAGATATTGAATGGCGAAAAATAATAGCAATGCTGACCTATTGATAACAACGATAATAAATGGGATTGAAGATGTAAAAGGACAAAACATCAATATTCTTGATCTAAGAGAGATAGAAAATACGGTTTGCGATTATTTTATAATTTGTGAAGGTACTTCTAATACACAAGTTAACGCTATAGTCAATTCAGTCCAAAAAAAAGTTAGCAAAGAAACCAAAGACAAACCTTGGCATATTGAAGGAAGCGAAAATGCTGAGTGGGTTTTAATGGATTATGTAGATGTGGTCGTTCATGTTTTCCAAAAGCACATAAGGGAATATTACGATATAGAAAGCCTTTGGGGTGATGCAAAAATGACCGCAATAGAAACGAGTTACTAAAGAAAAAGATTAATGGCAAAAGATAATAAAGAAACGAAAAAACCTAAATTCAGTCCGTACTGGATCTATGGTATAATCATAGTGATTTTCCTTGGGATGCAACTGTTCTCTGGATCCGATGGATTTCAAAGCTCAACGTCCACAACGCCATCACAATTCCTGACATTTTTAAGAGATGGCGATGTACAGAAGGTGGAAATCGTTAATCGTAGAGAGGCTAAGGTGTATTTGACCAAAGAAGCCCTTGAAAAAGAGATTCATAAGAAAACGAAGAAGACCAACTTGTTCGCTTCAGCGTCTGTGGCCCCAAATTATCAATTTGAATTCGGGGATCTTCAGAATTTTGAGAATGATATAAGAGAAACCATTAAAGAAAACAGTCTCAGCACAATAATCGATTTTGACACTGAAAGCAATGTTTGGGGCGAATTCTTACTGACCTTGTTACCATTTGCATTGATTATTGGCGTATGGATCTTCATTATGCGTCGTATGTCATCAGGTGCCGGAGGCGGTGCTGGTGGGCAAATTTTCAATATAGGAAAATCAAAAGCAAAACTCTTTGACCAAAACACAGAAGTAAAGACGTCATTTAAGGATGTCGCTGGACTGGAAGGTGCAAAAGAAGAAGTTCAAGAAATCGTTGATTTCCTCAAGAATCCTGAAAAATACACCGCTTTAGGTGGGAAAATTCCGAAAGGCGCATTGCTTATCGGACCTCCAGGTACAGGTAAAACATTATTGGCACGTGCCGTTGCAGGAGAGGCCCAAGTGCCTTTCTTTTCCCTATCTGGGTCGGATTTCGTTGAAATGTTCGTAGGCGTTGGAGCGTCTCGCGTAAGAGACCTATTCAAACAGGCGAAAGAGAAGGCACCATCCATCATTTTCATTGATGAGATTGATGCTATTGGTCGTGCAAGAGGAAAGAATAATTTCTCAGGATCCAATGATGAACGAGAGAACACCTTGAATCAGCTATTAACTGAAATGGATGGCTTCGGCACCAATGCAAATGTCATTGTGGTCGCTGCTACGAATAGGGCGGATGTATTAGACAAAGCTTTAATGCGTGCCGGTCGTTTTGATAGACAAATTTTCGTTGACCTTCCCGATCTCAGGGAGCGTAAAGAAATATTCGAGGTTCACCTAAAACCATTGAAAAAAGCGAAGGACCTAGATACGGACTTTTTAAGTAAGCAAACGCCGGGATTCTCAGGAGCCGATATTGCAAATGTCTGTAATGAAGCTGCTCTAATAGCAGCGAGACACGATAAGAAAGCTGTTGAAAAACAAGATTTCTTGGATGCTGTAGATAGAATCGTCGGTGGCCTTGAAAAGAAGAACAAAATCATAACACCAGCGGAGAAAAGGGCTGTGGCTTTTCATGAAGCAGGACATGCTACTGTGAGTTGGTTGCTGGAACATGCTGCGCCTTTGGTAAAAGTAACGATCGTACCTAGAGGGCGATCATTAGGAGCTGCTTGGTACCTCCCAGAAGAACGATTGATAGTTCATCCAGAACAAATGTTAGACGAAATGTGTGCCGCTTTAGGCGGTAGAGCCGCCGAAAAGGTAGTTTTCGATAAGATATCCACTGGTGCTCTAAGCGACCTAGAAAAGGTCACAAAGCAAGCTAGGGCCATGGTAACCATTTACGGATTAAGTGACAAGGTTGGAAACCTTACCTATTATGATTCATCAGGTCAAAATGATATGGGCTTTACAAAGCCTTATAGTGAGCAAACTGCCGAGCTAATAGATCAGGAAATATCTGATATCATTGAAAAACAATATCAACGTGCTCTGGACCTCTTGAAGAAAAACAAGGACAAACTCACGCTTCTTGCTGAAGAGTTATTAGAGAAGGAAGTCATTTTCAAGGATAATCTTGAAAAAATATTTGGTAGTCGTCCGTTTGATAAAGAAGAAGAGAAAGCACTTGCCGTTGAGTAAGTTACTCCTAAAGAAATCTTAAATCTTGAATTAGCTACTTTTGTTAGTTCAAGATTGTTTATATTTGGGTTGCTCCTGAATAACGGTTAATAGCATAGCCTTAATGAACATTTTTCGTAAAATCCTTGGTCTCAAAAAGGACTCTCAAGATGATATTTCTGCAGACGAGAGAGGTAAATATATGCCCGATATTAAGCTACCCATTGACGAAAGATTCACGATAAATTTTAAATCTAACGGCGGTAAATTTCTCTATTGTGAGAACATGAGCGAAGTGTTCTATAGTCTTGACCAGATTCTTCTTGAGAATGATTGGTACGATAAAAATGTATACCTACTCGATGAGCGATTGGCCGATAAATTCTCAGAATTCGAGTTAAAATCTTCAAAAAAATCGAAGGATACTACTTTCTTCTTAACCACTTGCGAATACCTGATTGCAGATGATGGTTCCCTTTTAATATCTTCTAACCAAATAGCAGAAAAAAAGCTGAACGAGATTCCTGACAATTTTGTCATTTTTGCTACGACTAGTCAATTGGTTGAGAGTATTGGAGAGGGGTTAAGAGGTATAAAAGGTAAAAACCGCGATAAGATACCCACAAACATTACAACCATTAAACATTTTAAAACTGTTGAAGATAAAGACTTCCTAACCTACGGCAGTAGTTCTAAAAACTTATATTTGCTCTTATTAGAAGACTTGTAATATGAAGGAACTTACGACGAGGGCACTATCAGGGATTCTCTATGCCACGCTTCTTATCCTATGTTTAAAATCTCAAATTGCTCTCACAATTGTGTTCTTTATTTTCGGACTCATTTGCTTAGCAGAATTCAAAAAGCTAATCGGTCTTAAGGGAATCCTTCCATACATCATCTTCATTCTTTTATACGGATTATTTGCCTATTGGCAGATTTTTGCCAATACGTACCGAGGGTTTACTGAAACTACTCAAATACTGCAGGTACTCACCTTTTTCGTTCAGTTGTTATTAATAAAAGACCTTTTCTCTGAAAAGACCATACCCCTATTTGAGTCCAAACGTTTCATCATTACAACGTTCTACCTCACCAGTGCATTCATATTCTTGAATCTCATTGCCAATTATAATAAAACATTCGTTCCAGAAATATTATTAGGGACGTTCATCCTGATTTGGGTCAGTGATACTTTTGCATATCTAGTGGGTAAGAGTTTTGGGAAGCAAAAGCTTTTTCCAAGCATATCGCCAAAGAAAACTGTCGAGGGATTCCTTGGAGGGTTATTCTTTGCTTGTGTGGCAAGTTATTTAATAAGCACATATACAGAAACACTCAATTTTACCTATTGGTTGATCATGGCGATCATTGTCAGTGTATTTGGTGTTTTAGGCGACCTCATTGAATCGAAATTCAAGAGGCAGGCAAATGTCAAGGATAGTGGCTTCATTATGCCTGGTCATGGAGGCCTATTGGATCGTCTGGATAGTGTTATTTTTGCATCACCGTTTATTTTTCTTTTTCTAAGGTTATTTGAGCATGTTTCATAAAGAAGGTTATAAAATAATAGTCATAACATTTGTGATAGTTGTCGCAGGGTTATTGGCTGTGGAAGCATTTGTTGAGCTGAATTGGCTACGTATGCTTTTGATGTTTGTATTCGTAGTACTTTTGATTTTGATCCTGCAATTTTTCAGGAATCCCAGCAGAAATACAATCTTGAACGATAATCATGTACTCTCTCCTGTTGATGGTAAAGTCGTGGTCATAGAGGAAGTCTTTGAGAAAGAATATTTCCAAGAAAAACGCCTGCAGGTCTCCGTGTTCATGTCGCCAATCAATGTACATGTCACACGGTATCCCATTGGCGGCAAGGTGACTTACAGTAAGTACCATCCCGGTAAATATTTAGTGGCTTGGCATCCGAAAAGCAGCGAAGAAAATGAGCGTACAACAGTGGTTGTTCAGAATGACACCTACGGAAAAGTACTTTACCGACAAATTGCCGGCGCCATGGCTAAACGCATTATCAATTATGCCAAGGAAGGAGATACCGCTATTCAAGGAAGTGATTCTGGATTTATTAAGTTTGGTTCGAGGGTGGATTTGTTCTTACCTTTAGATACCAAAATTCAAGTAGAACTCAATCAAAAAGTAAGAGGCGGTGAAACTCTTATCGCCCAAATGTAATGGATTCTGAAGCCTTAGATATTGAATTTAACAATGCCGTGGATCGCATTAACGCGCACACCGAACATTTTCCAGCAGATTTTCTTTTGCGACTATATGCTTACTTTAAGCGAGCAACCAATAACTACGAAAGACCAAGTAGCCGCAAGCCGATCATTAATGCGTTTAAGACCAATGCCCTTTTCCAAGTTCAGGATATCACCGAAGACGAGGCCAAACAAACCTATATCGATTTGGTGAACAATTATTTTTTGTATCGAAAGTAAGCTTCTTGGCATTAGCAAGAAAAAGACTAAACCCCTAATTCAAACTCGCCAAACTAGCCTTCAAGGTGTCGATCTTAGCTAAAGCATCTGCTTCTTTCTTCTTTTCACTGGCCACCACCTGTTCTGGCGCTCCAGCTACAAACCGTTCGTTAGAAAGCTTCTTTTGTACCGATCTCAAGAATCCTTCTGCATAACTGAGCTCCTCAGTGAGTTTTTTAATCTCAGCATCAACATCAATAGTACCTTGCATCGGCACAAAATATTCGTTGGATTTCACCCTAAATGTTAAAGCGCCTTCTACTTTTTCTTCGGTATAGGTCAAAGCAGATATATTTCCAAGCTTCGTGATAACGGTATCAAACGATTTTGAGGCATTTTCACTATCCAACACCGACAATTCAATGGCATCTTTAAAAACAATGTTCTTTTGTTTACGGATGGTCCGTATTCCGGATATCACTTCAGAAGCAAAATCAAAATCCTTGATCAATGTAGCGTCCACATTCTTGGTTTCTGGCCATTTGGCTATAATCAGTGCTTCTTCAGGTGTTCTGTCAGTAATGTGCTGCCAAATTTCTTCGGTTAAGAACGGCATGAACGGATGTAAAACCTTCAAGTTATCCTCTAATATAGAAATAAGGGCAGTAAATGTTGTTTTGTCAATAGGCTGTTGATAAGCAGGTTTTACCATTTCGAGCAACCATGAACTAAAATCGTTGGTGATAAGCTTATATGTTTCCATCAATGCATCACTAATACGATATTTTTCAAAATGGTCTTCGATAGTCGCCAAAGTCTCTTGGAACTTTGCTTCGAACCAAGTAATAGCTACTTTAGAGGATTCTGGTTGAGGGATATCAGCCACATCCCATCCTTTAATCAACCTAAAGGAATTCCATATTTTATTGGAAAATGCCTTGCCTTGTTGACATAGATCCTCATCAAAAGGGAGATCATTCCCTGCTGGAGAACATAATAACATCCCGACACGAACACCATCGGCACCATAGATCTTCATGAGTTCAATGGGGTCCGGTGAATTTCCGAGGGATTTACTCATTTTACGCCCTTGTTTATCACGTACAATACCTGTGTAATAGACGTTTTTAAAGGGTAATTCACCACGATATTCATATCCAGCAATAATCATTCGTGCCACCCAAAAAAACATGATCTCTGGCGCTGTAACTATATCGTTGGTTGGGTAATAGTAATTGATATCCTTATTTTCAGGGTGTCGTATGCCATCGAACACGCTAATCGGCCATAACCATGACGAGAACCAGGTATCAACAACATCTGGATCTTGTTTAAGGTCCTCAATTCTAAGACCTTTATTATTTCCTTTTTCTCGAGCCAACGGCAATGCTTCTTCCAAAGTTTTCGCCACTACAAAATCATGGACACCTTCACCATAGAAAAAGGCCGGAATTTGATGTCCCCATAATAATTGACGCGATATATTCCAGTCTCGGACGTTTTCCATCCAGTGTCTGTAAGAATTCTTGAATTTAGAAGGATGAAACTTAATAGTATCGTTCATCACGTTATCCAGCGCTGGTTTGGCAAGGTCTTTCATCTTCAAGAACCATTGTGCTGAAATTTTCGGTTCGATAACGGCACCTGTACGCTCACTAGTACCTACTTTATGCATGTAAGGTTCAGTCTTGGAGAGAACACCAATATTTTCAAGCTCTTTGGCCACTGCTTCCCTAGCCTCAACTCGATCCATACCTTCAAATTGTAGACCGAATTGATTTAATGTGGCGTCATCATTGAGAATATCGATCACTTCAAGATCATGACACTCACCAATCACCTTATCGTTGACATCGTGTGCCGGCGTGATCTTCAAGCAACCTGTCCCGAATTCCATATCCACATAGTCATCAAAAATTATTGGTACTACACGGTTACAAATAGGCACAATCACATTCTTGCCCTTCAAATGCGCGAATCGTTTATCATTTGGATTAACACATAGTGCTGTATCTCCCAATATTGTTTCAGGTCTAGTGGTCGCAATAGTTACAACATCTTGTTCACCTTCTATTTGGTAGTTGACATAATATAGCTTGTCTGTGCGTTCTTCGTGAATGACTTCTTCATCAGACAAGGTAGTTTGCGCTTCAGGATCCCAATTTACCATGCGATAACCCCTATAAATTAAGCCTTTACCGTGTAAGTCTAAAAATGTATCGACCACTGCTTCCGACAAATCGTCATCCATGGTGAATTTTGTGCGTCTCCAATCGCAAGAGGCTCCTAATTTTTTGAGCTGTTCTAGGATGATACCACCATGTTTATGCGTCCATTCCCAGGCATGTGACAAAAACTCGTCCCTGGTGAGGTCGTTTTTATTAATGCCTTCTTCCTTGAGTTTAGCGACTACTTTGGCCTCAGTGGCAATCGACGCATGGTCTGTTCCTGGCACCCAACATGCATTTTTGCCTTGTAATCTCGCTCGACGAATCAATACATCTTGTATGGTATTGTTGAGCATATGCCCCATATGAAGAACCCCAGTGACATTGGGTGGTGGAATAACAATAGTGTATGGCTCTCTGTCGTCTGGTTCTGAATGAAAATATTCATGTTTCATCCAGTACTCATACCATTTATCTTCTACTTGTGTTGCATCATATTTTGATGGGATATTCATACTTTGGAACGGTTTTTGGACTTGATGTGTAAAAGTACTTATATATTTTTTTCTGAAAAATTATAAAGGGTATTAAAATGTGTTAACAAAGAGTGCATTACATCCAATATTTTTGCAGAATGCGGAAAAAGTAAGTAAGTTTACAATTCAAATCTAAAATGATAGTGATGAAAAATTTAATAGCAATTTTATTCGTAGGACTCATTAGCTTCGGTTCCCTTGCCCAAGAAAAAGTAGCTAAGATCGAGTTCAAGACTGATGTGATAGACTATGGTACCATTGAAAAAGGTGCTGATGGTGTTCGTACATTTGAGTTTACAAACACTGGCGATGCGCCTCTGATCATATCTAAGGTATCATCTACTTGTGGATGTACTGTACCTAAAAAACCGAAAGGTCCAATCCTTCCAGGAGATACTGGCGAAATTTCAGTGAAATACGACACAAACCGTGTAATGCCTATTCGCAAGACCATTACTGTTTTATCGAATGCTGTAACTCCAACTGTAGCCTTAAAAATAAAAGGAAATGTGGTAGACCCAAACAAGAAAAGTGTTCTTGAAAAGAAAAAGAATGTTCTAGCTGAAAAGTCGAACTAATTCCTTTATCAATATATTTTAAAAGCCCTTATCCCGATAGCTATCAGGATAAGGGCTTTTTTATTATAACAAGGGTTCTAGTCTAAATTCAAAATTCAATATTTTTCCATCTCTATCGATCCTCACCTTGATTTTCTTGCCATTTTTCCCATAAAAATGCTGCAACATTTCTTGTAGCGTAAATTCATAGGATTGGTGATTATTTATGCTTAGTATAACATCGCCTAGTTGCAGTCCTACCCTGTGAGCTGGTGAATTTTTTCGCAATTGTACAATCGTAAAGGCTGGTTTGAAAGAGTATTTAAAAGTTGTTACGACAATTATCGCGATAGGTTCAGCAGTGTTGTTCTCTTCATATTTATCCCTTTCTCGCTCTTTGACCAACCGAACATCACCGTACTCAATTGCAATCCCACTCTTATTGTAACTAAACGGGTTCTTGAAATTCCCATTTTTACGTAGAACGAGAGATCCCTTACCATAATCGAATATTAAATTGAACCTTTTCAGCAATTCCGCAGATATGGATCCATTTCTATCTACGAATTTCTTGGCATAATGAATTGATGCTGAATCAGGATAGGCTACATTGACATCTTCAAAAATGAAACTTTTTAAGTGTAAGCGACGAATTTTAGAACGTTTACCGTAAATACTACCACTAAGTCCATTACCAAGGAAATCCTCAAAATAATGATCATCTTTCGGACCAATCTGTTTCTCTTCATCCTCGAAAAGCCATAGTGCATCACTACCGCCGGAGTCTATCAACAGTTTTATTTGTGTTCGTTTATCATTCACATCCAGTTCAGCAGTCAAATAGGGTTTTGAATTATAGAATTCCAAGTCCATTTTTTCACAGTTTTTACAGAGCTTCTCCTGATATTTCTCTGTATCATAAAGTTTAATGTATTTGGACGAATAATTTATCTCCACCACAAAGTCCTTGAAAAGATCATATCCTATAATACCATGTATTGGCACGCCTAGACGTGGCGCAAAATCCATAGAGGTATCGAAAATTACATAAAGCGTCTGATTGACATTGATAGCGCCTCCTATCTTGAAAACATTCTTACGGGATTTAATGGCCTCAATGGGTTTACCATCTCCTAAACCCCTTAAGAAGATCTTTTCAGTATCATTTACACGAAGCGTATCAATACCTTGAAGACTATTGAATATAATTGGTTTGCTAACACCTGTATCCAATAAAAAAGATAATTCTACCCCATTTACTTCTACTGGAAAGACAATGAGATTATTTATAAGTTCGAATTTGATCTTATGACTTGCGGCCTTATCCTTGATCACAAATTTGCCTTGAGAAAAAGATAGAGCGCCTAAAAAAAGAAAAAATAGTAATGGATAATAATACCTCATTAATTAAAGGGCATGGGTTACGTAAAGCAATAAGTTACAAATCCTTTACAATCTGTTAGGTTTTTTACCAAAAGTTTAAGATTATTTTTCGCAACTTTGCAATGCTAAAATCAGATCAAATGCCATCAATTTCAAATAAAGGGAAATCCATGCCACAGTCACCAATTCGTAAATTGGTGCCCTATGCGGAAGACGCAAAAAAAAGAGGTGTTGAAGTGTTTCATCTCAATATTGGACAACCGGATATTAAAACGCCTGAGGTTGCATTGAATGCGGTTAAGAATAATGACTTAGAAATTTTAGCTTATAGTAGATCAGAAGGCTCTGAAGAGTATCGCGCCAAAATCGCTCAATACTATTTAAAGAATAACATTAATGTTTCAGCCCAAGATATAATTGTAACCACTGGAGGAAGTGAAGCATTGCTTTTCACTTTTGGCAGTATAATGGATGTAGGTGATGAAGTAATTATCCCAGAGCCGTTTTATGCCAATTATAATGGTTTTTCTATAGCTTCTGGCGTGAAGGTCGTTCCAGTCATATCCAAGATAGAGAACAATTTTGCATTACCTCCAATTGAAGAGTTTGAAAAACTAATTACCCCTAGAACGAAAGCCATCCTTATTTGTAATCCAGGAAATCCTACAGGATACTTATATAGTAAAGAAGAGGTCCAAGAATTGGCTGGAATAGTAAAAAAACATGATTTATTCTTGATCGCAGATGAAGTGTACAGAGAGTTTGCATATGATGGTGCCAAACACTACTCGGTCATGGAAGAATCAGGATTAGAGAACCATGCTATCATGATTGACTCCGTATCCAAACGTTATAGCATGTGCGGCGCAAGAATTGGCTGTATCGTTTCAAAAAATAAAGATGTCATACAAACTGCCCTTAAATTTGCTCAAGCAAGATTAAGCCCTCCAACATACGCCCAAATTGCCAGTGAAGCGGCCTTGGAAACTCCACAAAGCTATTTTGATGAAGTTATTGACGAATATGTTGAAAGAAGGAATACACTTATTGAGGAATTACAAAAAATAGAAGGAGTTAAAGTCGCAAAACCAAATGGTGCTTTTTATTGTATCGCAGAATTGCCAGTTAAAAGTTCGGATGAATTTGCACAATGGCTATTGGAAGAATTCAATCTTAACAATCAGACTATTATGGTAGCACCAGCTGCCGGATTTTATTCTACGCCCGGCGTCGGTGCAAATCAAATAAGAATTGCCTATGTTTTGAATAAGGAAAGTCTCATTAAAGCGGTGAGTATACTTAAGGAGGCATTAAAAGTTTACAACGACTAGTGCAAATCCTTGAAAACATATCATTAAAGGAGCTCAACACTTTTGGTATTAATGTCAATGCAAGATATTTTGTCCCTGTTTCTACAATTGATGAACTAAAAAGCGCTTTGTCATCAGAAATACTTCAGGATAAATTTATTTTAGGCGGAGGAAGCAATATGTTATTGACCAAAGATGTTGATGCCTTGGTCATTCATCTGGATCTAAAAGGCATATCAATTATCTCGCAAACTGAAGACCATGTCTTCATTAAGGCCAATGCTGGTGAGAATTGGCATGAATTGGTTTTATGGTGTTTGGAAAAAGACTACGGCGGCATTGAAAACCTATCTCTTATTCCTGGCAATGTTGGGACGTCACCAATTCAAAATATTGGGGCATATGGAGTAGAATTGAAAGACACCTTTGTTGAATGTAGTGTTATTGATCTCGGTAACCTCGAAATGAAGACCATCTCAAACGAGGATTGCAAATTTGGCTATCGTGATTCAATTTTTAAGGGAAAAGCTAAAGGCCATTATATCATAACGGATGTGACACTTAAATTAACCAAGAAACAACATGAATTACATGTCTCATATGGAGCCATTGTTTCAGAGCTCAAAAAAAGAGATATAACCGACCCGACAATTCGAGATGTTTCAAAATCCGTGATTGCCATTCGAAAAAGTAAATTGCCGGACCCGAAACAAATTGGTAATAGTGGAAGTTTCTTCAAGAATCCAATAATTACTATTAAACATTACGATGAACTGATCAAGAATTTTCCTGATATACCTAATTATCCTATTTCTGAAACTGAATTTAAGATACCTGCAGGTTGGCTTATAGAAAAATCAGGATTTAAGGGGAAGCGATTTGGCAATTATGGCGTACATGAAAAACAAGCATTGGTTTTAGTGAATCATGGGTCGGCAAATGGCAAGAACATATTGCAATTAGCAAAGCTCATTCAAGCTACCATTCGTCGGATCTTTGGTATTTCCCTTGAAATAGAGGTCAATATTATCTAAAAAGCAGGCCTTTTGTCTTATTTATTTACTGTTTAACTAATTCTTTGTATTAGAGCAAGTTGCTTTGCTAGTTTTACTTGATACAATTGCGATTTTTGTATCATAACGGTCCCCAAACACTTGTTAATTGATGAAAGCATTTATATCCAGAATTAAATACAAGATGAAGAGACATCCGTTTCTTCACAAAGTACGTTGGTTCCTGGTAACCAAATCGCCAAAGGCCAGCTTCTTCCAAAACGAAAATTATAATGCCTATAATGCCAAGGAAGACATACACCCTATTTTCTTTGAGGATAATCCAATCACAGATTCTGAACAAGGTCTTTCTACTCTTGTCAAAGTCATAAAGATTGCCGAGCATTTCAATACTTTTTTTAAGAGAGGGCGTGGACTTGGCTTATCTTCATGCGATAGTTATATAACCATGCGCTATAAACGAGGCGGTGTTTGCAGTGACTTTGCTCAAGTGTTTATTAATTTTTGTATTATCAACGATATTAAAGTACGTGAATGGGGCATTAAAGGAGGCACGCAATCCGTTATTGGCGGTCATTCATTTAATGAATTCTGGTCAGAAGAATTGAAAAAGTGGATTCTTATAGATGTTTATAATGGTACGTTTGTTATTAATAAATCTTCTCGAGAGTTGCTTTCTGTTTCACAACTTGTAGATTATATGAGTGGTTTTAATGCTGACAATCTTGATTTTGAAATGTTAGTTGATAGGTCAGAACCTTTGAATAAACCTTATTTAGCTCAGTACTTCTTTAGCAATAAAAACCTATTTTTCTTGCTGACCAATTACAGGATCAAGAAGGTTGATGCTTTCCTTAAACATCAAAATTGGGTGCCCTTAGTATTACTGCATACCTCATTGATTTTTTTCAAAAGATATTTTAATTATCGTTTTTATGTAAATGAAAATAATATTGAATATGTGAGAGCAACACTTAGACCGATAATAAAGTATAATTATGCTTCTAACTTTAGCACCATTAATTTGGAAGGAGAAGTCATTACAGAAAGGTAGACAGAAAAGATATTTTTTTAGAAAGAAAAAGCCTTATAGATTATATAAGGCTTTTTTATATTATAGATAGAGAGAAAAAGCTATTAATCAATCATCGAGGAAGTACGATACTATCTATAATCTAAAAATTTTAAAACTAATAACTGACCAAAAGTTTCTTATCTGTAAATTTCTTAGTTTTACAATTAAATTAAAACTGTTTCGTTAGTTATCTTATTTACGTATCTAATCCAGAATTGGATGTTTTTATTTGAAAAAAAATGAAAAACCTCCTTAAAATTTAAAAATTGAGCCATAATCTAGAGAAAGAAATAACGGAATTGTTGGAAAAAGGTGATCAAAGGGCCTTAAATCTCCTCTATGAAAATTATTCAAACACATTATATGGCGTTATTTTCAAGATCACTAAGGATGATGCCCTCGCTCAAGATGCCTTACAAGAGAGCTTTATAAAGATCTGGAAGAACTCCAAAAAATACGATTCTAATAAAGCAAAATTATTTACATGGCTATATAGAATTGCAAGAAACACAGCCATTGATAAACTAAGAAGTTTCAATAATCGAAATAGCAAAGAAGTCCAAATAGAAGATTCAAACGTATATAAAATAGCAACGGCAGAACTAAATCAAGATGTTATGGATTTAAAGAAGCATGTTGCTACTCTGGACCAAAAATACCAGATTGTGCTTGATGCTCTCTTCTTTGAAGGGATGACGCAGCAAGAAGCCAGTGAGGAACTTAATATTCCTCTTGGTACGATCAAGTCGCGATTAAAGATTGGATTGAGGGAGCTCAAGAAGGTCTATGATGAATAGTTGACTTGATTTATGGTCTCATAAAATTAAATAAAATGAAAAAAGAACTACAGTTGTTTTTAGAATCAGGCCTACTGGAAAGATTTCTAGTTGGTGATACAACGGTTTCTGAAAATTTTAAAGTTGAAGGTTTTATCTCTGAATATCCAGAGGTAAAGGCGGAATATAACCTACTTCAAGATAATTTGGAAATTCTCGCTAAAAGCAATGCTATTGAACCTCCTAAGAATATTCTTAGTAGCATATTAGCCGAGCTAGAAGAGAAGCCTGTAATATCTTTACATCAAAGCAGGAAACCAATTCCATGGTTTGGTATTGCTGCAAGTGTAGCGGCTCTTATATTTGGCGCTATGTCATTCTTCCTTTTTAGCCAGAATCAGGCACTTATGGATAAAAACACTTTAGCGGACAACGAACTAAATGAATTGCGCTTGGATGCAGCTGAGACTAATTCGAGGCTTGCTGACATCACTAAGAAATATGATATGCTCAATAACCCTGAAACTAATAAGTATATAATGAGGGGTAATTTAAGGGCTAAGAATTTAAAAACTGTGGCTTATATTAATTCTGTTGACAAATTGTCAATGATTGACGTAGTTGCCTTACCGCAATTACCTGATGAGCAGACATACCAATTATGGGCCGAGGTAAATGACAAAATGATTAATCTTGGCATTCTAGATGAATCTAACCGTAATTTGATACCAGTACCATATCTAGAAGATGCATTGAGTTATTATATTACCATAGAGCCTAAAGGCGGTAATCAAAGTGCATCTGTAGAGAACTCAGTTGCGAACATTTCGCTTCAAAATAATAATAAGTAGAAGATTCTATCTTTCCTACTATCGTTTAAAAAATTCCTGATCATTCAGGAATTTTTTTTGCTATAATAGATTAACTTTGCATAAAATAAACTAAATGAAACTTCTTCTTATTACTCTAGTTTTATTAGGTCTTGGCGTTGCTGGAATTGCCATAAAAATCTGGGCAAAGAAAGACGGTGAATTTGCAGGCACTTGCGCTAGTCAAAACCCTATGCTCAATAAAGACGGTGAAGCCTGCGGCTTCTGCGGGAAATCTCCCGATAAATTCGATGATTGCAATGAGCCGCAACATTCATAACTCCTGGTTTAATGATATTATTAGACACACTATTATACATTTTTATTGTCGTAGTGGTCATACAAGGTATATTTTACCTACTTGTTTTTAGCAAACTTCCTTTATTAAAACCAAAAATCACAAAAGCAGTCGCACGCGGGGTTTCAGTAATACTATGTGCTAAAAATGAAGCCGAATACCTCAAGGCTCATTTACCATTCTTTGTCAATCAAGATTATCCAACCTTTGAAATCATATTGGTTAATGATGGGTCTACAGACAGTTCTCTGGATGTCATGAAAATATACTCCGATAAATACAACAATATCAGAGTAGTCAATGTAGAACAAAATGAGGCTTTTTGGGGTAACAAAAAATATGCTCTCACATTAGGAATAAAGTCAGCAAAATATGATTATCTGCTACTTACAGATGCCGATTGCAAACCATTATCAAGATATTGGATAAAGCAGATGACCTCTTACTTCGACGAGAAAAAAAGTATTGTCCTAGGATATGGAGCTTATGAGAAAATCAAGTATTCATTTCTTAATAAACTAATTCGATTTGAAACCTTATTAACAGCAGTTCAATATTTTTCATATGCGCTAATGGGTCTTCCCTATATGGGTGTGGGTAGAAATTTAGCTTATAAGAAAGAGGAGTTTTTCAATAACAATGGTTTCGTGGACCATATGGATATTCTTTCAGGCGATGATGACCTATTTATAAATAAAATAGGAACAGCAGAAAATGTTACTATGAACATTTCTCCTTATAGTTTCACAAAATCTCAACCAGAAACAACTCTCAAGAATTGGATCATTCAGAAAAGGAGGCATATTTCAACGTCTTACAAATATCAATTCAAGCATAAGATGATGCTTGGTGTTTTTTACAGTTCGCAGTTGTTTTTTTGGGTGCTTTCAATAGTATTGTTGATCAATCAGTTTAAAGTCTCAATGGTCTTATCACTCTGTGTATTTATTATTATAATTAAATACCTTGTATTAGGGGTTTCAGCTAAAAAATTAAGGGAAAAAGACCTCATCCTGCTAACACCTATTTTAGAGTTATTTTTAATATGCTTTCAATTATCTATCTTTATAATTAATCTCTTTTCAAAACACAGTCGTTGGAAGTAAAGGACGCCATCAAAAAAGCCAAAAAAAACGAACAATTAGCATTCAATTATTTATTAGATACTTTTTGGAATGAAGTTTATGGATTTCAATTGAAACGTACTGAAAATGAAAATGATGCAGAAGATATTACCATTCAAACATTTTCGAAGGCATTCGATAAGATAAAAACTTATAACGAAGATTATAAGTTCTCCACATGGCTCATAACAATTTCCAAGAACATTCATATTGATTTGGTCCGGAAAAGAAAAACGTCAATCTCCAATCGAACTCTTGGCGATGACGAAGAAAGAGTATACGAGATCATTGATGAGTCACCTACGCCTGAGGACAAAATAATCAGGGAGCAAAACTTGGCCAAATTACTTCGTGATATCAAGAAATTGAAACCTGCCTACCAAGAAGTCATCAACTTAAGATATTTTCAAGAACTCAGTTATAAGGAAATATCCAATGAACTAAAAGAGCCTATGAGCAACGTAAAAGTAAAACTCTTGAGAGCCAAGAAACTTTTGTCTGAAATCATACAAAAGGAATAATGATATCATTGAAAAAACTTGGCCCTGGACTATTATTTGCCGGTGCTGCCATTGGTGTCTCACATCTTGTTCAATCTACTCGGGCTGGAGCAGATTTTGGTTTCGGTTTAATATGGGCCTTAATACTCGTAAATCTTTTCAAGTATCCGTTTTTTCAATTTGGACCGAGATATGCGTCAGCAACCGGTGAAAGTTTGCTTCATGGATACAAAAAATTAGGGAAAGGGGTCTTGATTGCTTATGCCATCTTAACATTTGCAACGATGTTTACGATTCAAACTGCCGTAACTATAGTAACCGCTGGTTTGGCATCATCTCTATTTGGTGATTTCATTTCAACCGAGTTATGGACTATCGTGATCTTGGGTATTTGTTTGGCACTGCTTCTCATTGGAAAGTATAAACTGTTGGATAACCTTATAAAAATCATAATTATTATACTGGCTATAAGTACCATTGTTGCAGTAATAATGGCATTAAGCAAGAATTCGAATCCGATTTCAATTACACAGGTTTTACCCAAAGGCACCATTGAAATCAGTTTCTTGATTGCCTTTATGGGTTGGATGCCCGCACCACTTGATATTTCAGTGTGGCATTCGTTATGGGCTATTGAGAAGAAAAAAGATGAAGGCGAATTCACGCCGAAAACTGCTTTGTTCGATTTTAATGTTGGTTATATTGGTACTGTAATTCTTGGAATCGGATTCGTGAGTTTGGGTGCTCTGGTCATGTTCAATAGTGATGAATCCTTTAGTGCCGCTGCAGGAGTTTTCTCCAACCAATTAATTGAAATGTACACCAAGAGTTTAGGAAGTTGGTCTTATATTATAATAGGCGTCACAGCGTTCACCACGATGTTCAGTACAACCTTGACCACACTTGACGCATCTCCACGTGCAATGAGTCAAACCATGCAATTACTTACCAACAGTTCTTTAAAGAAGGGATATTTGTTTTGGATCCTATTATTGGCAATAGGCACTATACTAATTTTCTTCTTTTTTGATTCTGGTATGGGATTACTAATAAAGATCGCAACAGTACTTTCCTTTTTAACTGCCCCTTTTTATGCGATTATCAATTACAAATTAATCTCTAGCGATCATACACCTAAGCTTTGGCAACCTTCAATCTTCATGCACATTTTAAGTTGGTTGGGAATCTTGTTCCTTCTAGGGTTTGGGATTTGGTTCCTAACTATTTTATAGGGGGTATTTTATTCTATACTTCGTATCTTTGTGGCCATATGAATACAGAAACTGCTTCAAACATATTACAAGAACGTAAGCCAAAACCAAAATGGTTACGGGTAAAGCTGCCTACAGGTAAGAAATACACCGAACTTCGGAGTCTTGTTGACAAATACAAACTAAATACGATCTGTACATCGGGAAGTTGTCCAAATATGGGTGAATGCTGGGGAGAAGGCACCGCGACTTTTATGATTCTAGGGAATGTCTGTACACGTTCTTGTGGGTTCTGCGGTGTTCAAACCGGCAGACCTGAAACCGTAGATTGGGATGAACCGGAAAAAGTAGCGCGTTCGATCAAGATCATGGGAATCAAACATGCCGTACTTACGTCTGTGGATCGAGATGACCTCAAAGATATGGGAAGTATCATGTGGTCGGAGACTGTGAAGGCAGTAAGAAGGATGAACCCAGAAACGACAATGGAAACCCTAATTCCAGATTTTCAAGGTATTGAACAACATATTAACAGGATCATTGATGTGGCCCCAGAAGTAGTCTCCCATAATATTGAGACTGTAAAAAGGCTAACGCGTGAAGTGCGCATTCAGGCAAAATATGAACGTAGCCTTGGAGTTCTAGAGTATCTAAAAAAACAAGGACAGCGTCGTACAAAATCGGGCATTATGTTAGGTTTAGGAGAAGATCGTGAGGAAGTCATTCAAACAATGAAAGATCTTCGAGAAGTTAATGTGGATGTTGTGACCATTGGACAATATCTTCAACCTAGTAAAAAACACTTACCAGTGAAACAATTCATAACTCCAGATCAATTTGCCGAATACAAGGACATTGGTCTAGAACTAGGTTTTCGTCATGTTGAAAGTAGTGCACTCGTAAGATCTTCCTATAAGGCACAGAAGCATATCAATTAATTTAGCTGCAATCATCTGGAAATGGCAAAAACAAACATCGCAATTAATGGGTTTGGCAGGATTGGTAGACGGGTTTTTCGTTTGTTGTTGGATAAAAATGAATTCAATATTGTTGCTATTAACGACCTAGCAGATGCAAAGACATTAAGCCATTTATTGAAATATGATAGTATTCATGGTGTTTTGCGTAATACTATTTCTCACGATAACAGTCATATCATAATTGACAAACTTGCAATTCCACTGATCAATAAGAATCATCCTAAAGATATTGATTGGAAATCTTATAATCCGGATTTTGTTATTGAAGCAACTGGGAAATTCAAGACTAAAAAAGACTTGAATTATCATATAGACAATGGTGCCAAAAGAGTGATTTTAACAGTCCCTCCTATTGATGACAGCATTAAAACCATTGTTTTAGGTGTAAATAATGACAAGCTTGATGGTACAGAGTCCATTATTTCCCTTGCCTCTTGCACCACAAATAACGCTGCTCCTATGATCAACATCATAGATGAGCTTTGTAAAGTCAAGCAAGCATACATCACTACTATACATTCTTATACAACGGACCAGAGTTTGCATGACCAGCCACATCGCGACTTACGGCGGGCAAGGGCCGCAGGGCAATCCATTGTTCCAACAACCACTGGAGCGGCGAAAGCATTGACAAAAATTTTTCCACATCTTTCTCATGCCATCGGTGGTTGTGGCATTAGAGTGCCTGTGGCGAATGGATCCCTTACTGATATTACCTTGAATGTTGAGAATCCAAAATCTATAGAAGCTATAAATCGGGCCTTTGAAATGGCTTCACATGGAAAATATAAAGGTATTTTAGAATATACAGAAGACCCCATAGTCTCGATAGATATCGTCGGGAACCCTCATTCTTGTATATTCGATTCACTAATGACTTCTGTGATTGACAATATGGTTAAAATCATTGGTTGGTATGATAATGAAACTGGCTATTCCTCCAGAATTATAGACATTTTATGCATTTTATCGAATAAATAGCTATATTTGTCGATAAACCATAGTTTATGATGTCCCGAATCATATACATATTATTAGCGTTCTCTTTATTGATTTCGCTTCAAGTATCTGCTCAAAATTCTACAGATAGAGAGGGGATACGTAATAGTATAGATCAAAATATCCAATACGCCGACAAAGATGCCATTAGAGGTAATTATTATACTGCTATTGGTAATCTTGAGCAGGCTTTGGAATGGTCAAAAGGTATTAATGATCAAAAAATCATTGGTATTATCTATACCAAAATGGCCTTATTGAACTATATCCTTGAAGATTTTGATAAAGCCATTTCAAACCTTCTAAAAGCTGCAGACACCCAGCGAAAAATTAATGATAATGTAAATTTAGCAGAGACATTCAATACCTATGGCCTGGTTTATGCTAACGGCAAAAAAGATTTCGAAAAAGCGTTGACATTTTACGATTCCGCTTTGATATATGCTAAGGAAGATGATGATATTAGCGCATTCATACCAAACATAATATTGAATAAAGCAAAATCTCAAATTGCATTGGGAGAAAATAAACTTGCCATTACTCTTTTGGAAGAAGCTGCTATTCTAGCGAAAAAAAATAAACTCAATGACATTTTAAGTGAGGTACTTGTTCAAAATAGTCAGGCATTATTGAATTTAGATCGTTTAGAAAGTGCGAAAAGTCGCGTAGAAGAAAGCCTAAAAATTGCATCTGAGAATAATTTGCCCATAACTAAGAGTAAAGGCTATAAAGTCTCAAGTCTTATTTATGATAAGCTAGGGGATCATGAAAAAGCCTACTCTTTTCTAGAAAAACACCTTATACTGTCGGATTCACTTTTAGATAAGAAAAGAGCGAGATTAGAGGCAGACGATGGTGCTTTGTATAATCTGGAAGGTGGTGAGTTGATTACTCAGCAACAAGCTCAAAAAATTAAAGACCAAGCAGACCAGCTTGAATTAAGTAGGTTGACCACTATTTTAAGTATCGCGTTAATTACAATACTATCCCTACTAACATTATCACTATACAAAAACAACAACATTAGGCTAAAAACCAATAATATGTTGCATAAGAAGAATGATGAGCTAATAGTGGCAAAAGAGAAAGCAGAATTAGCTTCTCGAACAAAAGCCAATTTCTTGTCTACAGTAACTCATGAGTTAAGAACACCCTTATATGCAGTAACTGGACTTACGAATATGTTATTGGATGAAAATCCGAAACCTGAGCAAGTACAGCATCTTAAATCGCTTAGATTTTCTGGCGATTATTTATTGACATTCATTAATGATATCCTTCAAATAAATAAGATCGAGGCTAATAAAGTAGAAGTCGAGTCTGAATTGTTTAACCTTAAAACCAAAATTGAGAATGTAATTTCTGCCTTGACCAATCAAGCTAATGACAATAATATCAAGTTGCATTTTGAATATGACCAAGGCTTACCTGAAAATTACAATGCAGATCAACTTAAAATATCGCAGATCCTTATAAACTTAATAGGTAACTCAATCAAATTCACCAAAGATGGTGATATCTGGGTACGAGTTTATAAAATTGATGAAAAAGACGGTCTTTATAATATCCGTTTTGAAGTTGAGGATAATGGTATCGGCATTACTAAAGAGAAGCAAGAGCACATGTTCGAGAGCTTCTCTCAAGGATCTATACAGATCAATCGAAAATATGGCGGTACAGGACTAGGTCTTTCTATCGTAAAAGGACTTATGGATATTCTCAAAGGTAAAATCTACCTTAAGAGTGAATTGGGTAAAGGAACTACCTTCTATTTCGAATTACCAATGCAGTATTCAACTGAAATAATCAAAACCCAGAAAACTGAATATTTCAAGGATGTAAGCGAGATTGAATTGAGTAATATTAAGATCCTAGTGGTTGAGGATAATAAGATCAATCAAATGATCACCAAGAAAATCCTCAATAAAATGAAACTCAATTGTGAAGTGGTAGATAATGGCGAGGCTGCTGTCGAAAAGGTGAAAACCACGGATTACGATGTTGTTCTTATGGATATTCACATGCCAGGAATAAGTGGTCTTGAAGCCACAACACAGATACGTGCATTCAATCAAGAATTGACTATTTTCGCATTAACAGCTGTGACTATTGAAGATAAAATGCATGAATTTGATGAAGCAGGATTTAGTGATATTATTTCCAAACCTTTCAAACAAGTAGATTTTGAGAAGAAACTTTACAATGCATTAATAGGCGATAAAGCTACCGCTTCTTAAAATTTGCAACAAATCCTTTAACCGCATTATTGAACTCTGCAGAATTGTCAATAATAACTTCTATTGGCAAAAAGAATAACTTTTCATTTGTTATATGATCCTTCAGGCGCATATAGTCTTTTTCGGTAGTCAATATTATTTTCTTACTCTTTAACTCATCAATTTCTGAGGTGGTAAACTCATGATGATCCTTAAATTGTAAGTGCTCAAAATCAAGGTCCTGCAGCCTTAGATGATCGACCATGGGTTTTGGATTTGCTATTCCAGTGACCAGTGTAAAAGAATCTATTTTTTTGACTTCTTTAGGTAAGACGCCATAACCAATCTCGCTAAAAAACACTTTCTGGTGCCTTGACGGTTTTACATTACCAATAATTTCAGCTTTTTGAGAATCATTCAAATTCTGAGGGCATTTCGTAATTATTATTATATCCGCTCTTTTAGCACCGTTACGAGGTTCTCTTAGATTACCAGTAGGCAATACATAATCATTATAAAAAGGATTGGAAAAAGTGGTTAACAATATGTTCAGACCAGCTTCTACTCTTCTGTGCTGAAAAGCATCGTCAAGAATAATGGTTTCTATGTCATACTTCATTAGCTGTGAAATACCATGTCGCCTATCCGCATCGACAGCAACTGTAATATCATTGAATTTATCGTGGAATTGCATTGGTTCGTCTCCTATATTTTCCACTGTCGTGCTATTATTGGCAATAATAAAACCTTTGGTTTTGCGCTTATACCCTCTACTCAGGGTTGCAATTTTAAATTCACTCTTCAATAACCTAACAAGGTACTCTACCATAGGTGTCTTACCTGTTCCTCCAACACTCAAATTACCAACACAAATAATTGGAAAATCGTAGGTTTCCGAATGTAATACACCAACATTATAAAAGGTGTTTCTTAACCAGATAATAAAATAATATGCTGGAACAAATGGTAATGATATTTTACGTAACAATTTCACGGTACCAAAGTAAATATTTTATCTTTGAATCAAACATAAAATCATGACAGTACAAGATGTAATCCATCATCTCGAAGATTGGGCACCTTTAGTGTACGCCGAAGATTTTGATAATGTTGGTCTGTTGGTGGGCAATAAGGAGAGTAATGTTTCTGGTATCCTCGTAACACTAGACACTTTAGAAACCGTGATAGATGAGGCCATAGAAAAGAAATGTAATCTTATTGTTAGTTTTCATCCCATCATTTTTTCAGGTCTTAAAAAATTGACCGGAAAAACATATGTTGAACGCACTGTAATGAAAGCCTTAAAGCATGATATATCCATATTTGCTATCCATACGGCATTGGACAATGCCTTAATTGGTGTTAATGACATGATTTGCGAAAAACTTGGCCTTACAAATAGGAAGATATTGATTCCGCAAAGTGAAACAATAAAGAAATTAACCACTTATGTTCCTATTGAAGAGACTGAAACCCTGAGAAATGCCTTATTCGATTCTGGTGCTGGAAGCATTGGAAATTATGAAAAATGCAGTTTTAATATCGAAGGCGAAGGAACTTATAAAGGAAACGAAAATTCGAATCCAATACTAGGTGAAAAAGGCCAAATACAGCATGAAAATGAGACCCAGATCAGTATAATTTTTCCAAAACACATTGAAAGCAAAGTACTAGAGGCTCTATTTAAGGTTCATATTTATGAAGAAGTGGCATATGAGATCACGACACTGGAAAACAAGAATCACAATATCGGTATGGGAATGATTGGTGAATTGGAGCAAGCCAGGGATTGTAATTCATTCCTCGGAGAAGTGAAATCCAAGATGAATGCTTCAATTATAAAGCATTCAGCATTAACAAAAAAAGCAATAAAAAAAGTTGCTGTTCTGGGAGGATCTGGGAGTTTTGCGATTTCAGCGGCAAAAAGTGCCGGGGCTGATATATTCATTACATCAGATCTTAAGTATCATGATTTTTTTCAAGCTGAAAATTCCATTGTTTTGGCGGATATTGGTCATTATGAAAGTGAGCAATACACAAAAAACCTCATAGTCTCTTATCTTAGCAAAAAAATCACTAATTTTGCAATCATTTTATCAACAACAAATACAAATCCTGTCAAGTATTTATAAGTATGGCCAAAAAGAAAGAAGCAAGCGTAGAAGATAGATTAAGAGCATTATATGATCTACAATTAATCGATTCAAGAATTGACGAAATACGCAATGTACGAGGAGAACTTCCACTAGAAGTAAGAGACCTAGAAGATGAAGTGGCTGGACTAAACACACGATTAGAAAAATTAGACGATAGTCAAGAATCCATTAATGATCAAATTAGTGGTAAGAAAAATTTGATAGAAGAGGCTAAAGCCTTGATCAAGAAATACAGTGAGCAACAAAAGAATGTTAGAAATAACAGGGAGTACAATTCAATTACCAAGGAAGTAGAGTTTCAAGAATTGGAAATAGAGCTTGCTGAAAAGCATATTAAAGAGCATAAAGCTCAAATTGATACAAAAAAAGAGGTCATCTCTGAGACTAAAGAACGTCTGAAGGAAAGAGATACTCACTTAAAGCATAAAAAAGGTGAATTAGACGCCATTTTAGCTGAAACAGAAAAAGAAGAACAAGCTCTTATTAAAAAATCTGAAGATTATAAAAAACTGATCGAAGAGCGATTGGTTTCTGCATATTCAAGAATTCGCAAGAATGTCAAGAATGGATTAGCTGTTGTACCTATTGAAAGAGGTGCTTCTGGAGGATCTTTCTTCACCATTCCTCCTCAAGTCCAAATGGAAATTGCATCTAGAAAAAAAATTATCACAGATGAACACAGTGGAAGGATCTTAGTTGATGAAGCATTGGCTAACGAGCAGAAGACGAAAATGCAAAAAATGTTTGCTAAATTATAGGCTACATTGTTTTTACAAGATAAAAGGTCTTTTCAAAATTTCG
>CBESOB010000002.1:0-44328 GCA_965530995.1 uncultured Flavobacteriaceae bacterium | reverse complement strand
CTTTGAAGTCATGAAAATATTTACCTTCATTTTTACCATTCTTGTAATTGCATCCATTGTATTCAGTGTATCAAGTGTTGATATGTCCAATCCATTTGAAGGTGATAGTATTGTGGCCCTAATAATGATCTTGGCTGCACTATGCGCTTTAACATTGGTGTATATCTTGATGACTTCAAAGAAGATTCAAGACAAATTAAAGAATAAAAAATAATGCTCGATGCACTTATAATAGGTGGAGGTGCTTCAGGGTTATCATGTGCCCTTGTTCTGGGCTCTGCTAGAAACAAACCCTATGCATTGCACAAAAAAATCTCTATCATAACACATCAAAAAACATCGCATCTTCAAAATGCGTTATTCAATAATGTGCTTGGCCTAGAGTCAGGAATCACTGGTGCTTCTATACTTGAATCAGGAAAAGAACAACTTGCATCGCTATACCCGCATGTTAAGCAAATAGACAATGAAAAAGTGATGTCCCTTTCAAGAACCTTAACTGGATATGCAATTGCCACCAATAAAAATCTTTATGAGAGTACGTTAGTTATAATCGCTGTTGGTTATACTAATTTAATGACCATTAAAGGGCTTGAAGCCTATATAGAACCGCATCCACGTGCTAATACTGACAAAAAACGTATTTGGTTAAAAAATGACGATCATTTGGTCGATGAAGGTCTTTACGTGGCTGGGACTCTGGCAGGATGGCGCAGTCAATTCTCCATGGCATCCGGCAGCGGTGCCCATGTTGCGACAGATATCTTAACCTTATGGAATGATGGGAAGCATACAAAGGTGCATGACAAGATCAAATAATGCTATTCGTCTCGGCTCAACTTGATCACTTCTTTGATCATATCATCTTTTTCACCAATGATCTGTTCAAAAACATTACGATCGAATAATTGTTCGCCAAGTGTGGCTTTTATATAAAGTTTCACCTCTTCGTTATAGGCAACGAAAGTTATTTTGCTGTTCAATAGACTATTGAGGCGCTCTTGGAATCTCACGACAATATCATCGCTTACCACAAAATTATTTATGAAATCATCTTCTGTAACACCTTCATAATAACTGCGATCATGGTCTAACTCCTGAAACACAAAACTGGTAAAGACTCCTCTTCGCAACATATGTCCGATGGTCTCATTTTGCATAGCCATATCCATAGGGACGAATACATCAGGAATAATGCCTCCTCCTCCATAAACAGTTTTCCCTTTTGGGGTCTTGAATTTTAATGAATCATTTACCTTAATGTTCTCCGAATCCAATAATTCGCCATTATTCAATCTATCGAAGTATTCGTCGTAATAATCACGATTTCCATTTTCATATGATCGTTGAATAGATCTACCCGTAGGTGTATAATATCTTGAAACCGTTAACCGTACTGCACTACCGTCACCCAATGACATTTCTCGTTGTACCAATCCTTTACCATAGGAGCGTCGACCAACGATCGTCCCTTTGTCATTATCTTGCAACGCACCAGCTACAATCTCACTCGCAGAGGCTGAATTCTCATTGATCAATACATAAACCTGTCCTTCTTCAAAATCACCTCTTTTAGTGGCATAACTTTTCTCTATAGTCCCTTTCTTATTCTTAGTGAACAAAATTAGTGTATCATCTTCAAGGAATTCATCCACAATCTGTTCTGCAATACCAAGAAATCCTCCTGGGTTATCACGAAGATCAATTGCCAATTGCGTCGCACCTTGTTCTTGTAATTCATCAAGTGCCCTCTTAAATTCTTTATATGTAGATTCGGCAAAACGATTGATTTTAATATAGCCAACTTTTTCTGTCAACATGTATGCGGCATCAACACTTATTATAGGAACATTATCACGAATCACAGTAAAAGTCAAGAAATCCGGCTCACCTTTGCGCAATACTTTTAATCGAACTTTTGTATTTATCTCACCCTTTAGCCTGCTCAAAATAGCTTCTTCACTTAGACGAGTACCAAAAATAGGCACGTCATCGGCATATAATATCCTGTCGCCTCCTTTAATACCAGCTTTGTCACTTGGCCCATTCTTTACCGCTCTTATTACGGTAATCGTATCGGTTGTTCTGTAAAAATTAATGCCAATACCCACAAAATCACCTTTCATGTTTTCGGTAACACGAGCCATTTCGCTTTCAGGTATGTATACTGAATGAGGATCCAAATTCTCGAGAATCCCATTAACTGTAACATCTACTATGCTATCGGTATTGACTTCATCAACATATTCATAATCTATATAATCTATGAGTCTGTTGAGTTTGTCTTTTTTAGAATTTGATGTGAATAATCTATCAGATTTGTCAGTAAATCCGAGTTTACCTCCAATATACACACCGGCAGCCAAGGCAACGCCAATGATCAATGGTAAGAATATTTTTCTATCAGTCTTCATTAAGGTTTTCAATCAGTTTAAGATCAATTCCAGCTTTTGCCAGAAAATTCAGTCCCGAATCATCTTTGTATGCCTCTCCATAAACAACCCTCACAATTCCCGCCTGATGAATGAGTTTACTACACTCTTTACATGGCGACAAGGTTATATATAAGGTTGCTCCTTTACAAGATTGGGTTGAGGACGCCACTTTTAAAATTGCATTAGCTTCAGCATGTAAAACATACCACTTCGTGTAGCCTTCTTCATCCTCGCAAAAATTCTCGAATCCCGTTGGTGTTCCATTATAACCATCGGAAATGATCATTCTATCCTTCACTATCATTGCACCTACTTGTTTACGCTTACAATAGGACAATTTTCCCCATTCTTTGGCTATTCGTAGATATGCTTTATCGTATTTTAATTGTTTTTGTTCTGGCATATTACTTGTCGCCTGCGTCTTTTCTATTGGAATGATTATAACGAATATATAGGGTTAGACTATTAATTACAACTCTTTGTTAGTTAAAGTTTTACCAATGTTTAATTCCATATTTCACTATTTATCAGCATGGGAATGACCAACCCTACCACTATCGAAGAAATTACAATGATCCAATCCCGTTTTGAAAATCTAAATATTGTTTGGCATAGAAAGCCCAAAAACAGCACCATAAATACGATGATGACCTGAGCAATTTCTATTCCCATGGCAAATGTAAGCAATGGCAACAGTTTACTATCTTCCTGTCCTACTAGCATCCTGAATTCTCTGGCGAATCCAAGGCCATGTATCAATCCGAAGAATAGGGTTGTGATAAAAAGAATGCCTACTTTTTCTTTTTGCGCACCTTTTCCTGAGGTAAATACATTGAACAATGCAGCAACGAGTATTGTCACCGGAATCAAGAATTCTACAAGGTTGGCACTCACGCTTACCACGTCATAGGTAGCCAGCACTAATGAAAGTGTATGACCCAAAGTAAAAACAGATACCAATAAGAGTATTCGTTTCCAATCCTTGAACATATACGGGACTGTCAGTACTATTAAGAACAAGACATGATCGTACGCATTGATGTCGAGGACATGATTAATGCCGTACTGCAGGTTAAACCAAAAGTCATCAAGCATAGTAAATCTGTTTACGGGAATAACAAATTTACGATTAATTTATTGCCAGTTTCCTAATTAACTACATTTTCGACAAAGCGTGGGTCTTCAATGTAATCACATTTTTTCATGCTTTGTATCTCAACGCTTAAAAAATCAAATTCGCTAGTTACTTTTCCTGTAAGTTCATAAATACCCCTACCCCTAAATGGAAACTTCTTGGCTATTGGCGGAAAATGAACGGTATCTACCCACTGACCTTCACGGTCCAAGAAAGTGCCGAAATACATTGCATTACCTTTGTGGGTCACAGTACTCTTTATAGTTACTAAATAACCCGTTAGGGTAATTGTCTTGTTTACAAAATCCTTGAAATGGGATGCTAAAGAGTCATTATGTACACTCTCCTTTAATAGTAAAAATGGACTACATAGAGGAAATCCCAATAATTCTATTTCGTCAAATGCATTTTCCAGAATTGTGACATTAAATTCTGGAAGCTGAAACTTCTTTGTCTTTTCATAGAACAATTTTTGCTGGATCAGCTTTCTTGGCTGTTTAGATAATTTGAAGTGAGCCTGCCATAATAAGGTTCGTTTATCTATATCCGTAAACCTAAAAGCCCCTATACGGATCATTATGTCCAATTGCTCAATGCCTATATTCACCCGTTCCAAGAAATTGTTTAAAGACCTATAAAACCCCTTTTCTCGTTCTTCAATAATATGCTTAATGGTTCGTGCCTCCAATCCTGCAAGACGTTGGAATCCCAAATAAATATCCCTGCCATAAATGGTCGTTTGGTAGTCGCTCTTATTGATGCAAGGTGCATGAACAGTAGCTCCTGACAATCGAGCTTCATGAATATAGGTTTCAACCCTATAGAATCCACCGCCATTATTAATGACCGCTACCATATACTCCAAAGGATAATACGTTTTCAAGAAAAGGCTCTGATAGCTTTCTACGGCATAAGACGCTGAATGCCCTTTCGCAAAAGCATAACCAGCAAAACTTTCAGTTTGTTTCCAAATCTCCTGTATCACCTCTTCAGGTTCGCCTTTTGTTCGGCAATTATCAATGAATTTCTGTTTCACTTGGGCAAATTCCTCGCGAGAGCGAAACTTACCACTCATTCCCCTGCGCAATACATCAGCTTCCCCAAGGTCCAACCCTGCAAAATGGTGAGCCACTTTAATGACGTCCTCTTGGTACACCATCACTCCATAGGTTTCAGGCATTATTTTCCACATTATAGGATGCGCCTGTTTACGCCTCTCTGGGTTTTTGTGTCTAAGTATGTACTCTCGCATCATACCACTTTTAGCAACCCCAGGACGAATGATCGAACTTGCAGCAACCAGCCCTAAATAACTATCTACTTCCAGTTTTTTAAGTAGCATACGCATAGCTGGCGATTCTACGTAAAAACAGCCTATGCATTTAGCTTGACTTACTAAAGCATTGACCTTCTTGTCCACTAAAAAAGGCTGTACATTATGTATATCGATATCAGGGGCTTGTGGCTGGTTTTTCTTGATAATACCTAAAGTCTCCTTGATCTTTCCAAGGCCTCGTTGCCCTAGGATATCATACTTGTACAAACCAACATCCTCTGCCACGACCATGTCGAAATGTGTTGTCGGAAAGCCTTTAGGAGGCAAGTCTGTAGCCGAAAAATAATGAATGGGTCGCTCGGAGATCAATACGCCTCCTGCATGCACACTCAAATGATTTGGAAAACCCATTATGCACTTTGAATATTTTATGACCAATTGTGACATCTGATCCAATGCACTAAGGTTGAACTTGCCATGGCTTAGGATATCTATTTCGTGTTTAGGCAGACCAAATACCTTCCCCAATTCTCGTACTGCAGCACTATGCTTAAACGTATTATAGGTCGCTAGCAGTGCCGCTTGGCCCTGACTACCAAAACGCTCAAAAATATAGCGAGTCACATCATCTCGGTCTCGAGATGAAAAATCGATATCGAAATCTGGAGGGTTGGCACGATAAAGATTCATGAATCGTTCAAAATAAAGATCTAGGTCGATAGGGTCTACATCGGTGATTCCCAACAAGTAAGCTACAATGCTATTAGCGCCACTACCGCGCCCAACATGAAAGTAATTCTTATGCTTTGCATAACTGATTATATCATGATTTATCAGGAAGAAGGACATGAAATCCATTTCTTGAATAAGCTTAAGCTCTTTAGTGATCCTACGCTTTATCTGACTTGTGACCTTTTGATAACGCTTAGGAAGGCCTTCCTTACAGAGTTGTAACAACCTAGATCTATCTCCTTCAAGACTCCCCGTATATGTCTTCTTGTTTTGGGGTTTTCTGTCTTTTGAAAAATCAAAATGTATCGTGCATGCCTCTACCAACTTTTCGGTATTATAAATAATAAAGGGCAAGTCTTTATAATGCTCCTTTAACTGTTCTTCCGAAAGCATCAAGTCTGTTTCCTTTGCTTGCTCATCAGTCGTAAGCTTGCTCAAAAGTGTACCCTTGCCTACAGCCCGTAACAATCTATGGGCATTGAAATCCCTTTTGTTCCGGAATGTCACGGAGTGAAGCGCCACCAATCTGTCCTTCTTATTAATGAGGGCATTAAACCTCAGCTTATTAACATCCTTAATGCCGATACCTATAAACTCATTGGGAAGAAAGTCCTGTTTATCTTGCTCTAGAACATTCTCAAAAGGATAAATGATATATGCATCATTGAACTCTGGTGCTTGTTCTGGAATGGGCTCCTTATTGTGAAGATGGTATGACAAGAATTCATTTAATTGCAGAAAACCCTTATTATTACGGGCAATACCAACAAACTGCTGCTTTCCTTCATGCCTGAAATCTATCCCAATTATTGGCTTTATAGCGTAAGCGGATGAGAGTCTAATAAAATTAAGGCAGGCAGATGTGTTATTGATATCTGTCAATGCCAATGTCCTTAAATTGTTTTGTTGCGCTAATTGAAGTAGTTCCTCTTCCGAAAAAGTACCATAACGAAAACTATAATATGTATGGCAATTGAGATACATACTTATTGGTGTCTATGCGCCAATACCATTGGCGGTTCGCCATTGAATGGATTCGTGAATCCGCCAATGGTCCTCGCGCCAAGTGTGCCTGCCCTCACGACACTACGACTGCCATAACGATTACGAATGGCATCCATGGCTTGGTAAAGATTCACTGTTTTGGTCGTATTCTCAAATAAATTGATCTGGTAATTACCCTGTGTCAAGGCACTGAATCGCACACCAACCAGCCTAACGAGAAGTCTTTTATTATAAAGCGTATTAAAGAGCTCCATAACTTGAGGAATTAGGTTGTGGTCTGCAGAAGAATAGGGAATTTTTAACTGTTTTGAATACGTATTAAAATCGGAATACCTGATCTTCACGGCAACGCACGACGTTAATTTATCGCCTGCACGAAGTTGATAGGCCAACTCTTCTGCCATCGCCCTAATGGTTGTTTTCAGTTTCACAATATCTGTGGTATCCTTCCCGAATGTACGCTCATTAGAAATTGATTTTCGTTCATGATATTCAATGATCGGGCTATTATCCTCGCCATTGGCACGATGCCAGATCATTTTGCCATTCTTACCAAATACAGCCATGAGCATTTCAATGGGCATTTGCTGTACGGTGATGACTTTCTTGATGCCCAGATTACAAAATGTTTGATAGGTCTTATCACCCACCATCGGAATTTTTTTTATGGACAATGGCGCCAAAAATGGTTTCTCGAATCCAGAATCTATCATAAGTTGGTTATTGGGTTTCGCTTCATTAGTAGCCACTTTAGACACCGTTTTATTGACCGACAAGCCAAAGGAAATAGGTAAGCCTGTTTCATTTATAACGGTTTTTCGTAATTCTGAGGAGAATTTGTAGCATCCAAAAAATTGGTCCATCCCAGAGAGATCCGCATAAAACTCATCGACACTTGATTTTTCCAAAACAGGGACATTCTCTTTCAAAATATCTGTCACCATTTTGGAGTATTTAGTATAAGTGCCCGCATTACCTCGTATAACAATGGCTTCAGGGCATAATAGTCGAGCCATTTTCATTGGCATGCCGGAATGCGCACCAAAACGGCGTGCTTCATAACTAGCGGCAGACACAACACCTCTGTCTCCAGTGCCACCAACTAGTATAGGCCTTCCGTTTAAACGGCTATCCATAAGGCGTTCAACAGATACAAAAAAGGTGTCTAGATCAAGATGTAGGATTGTGCGGTTCATAATATTGTTTGAACAACAAAATTATGGAAATATTCCAAAATATTGGAAATATTCCATAATTTTATTAACAATATTTACTATGTCCTATAGCAAGAAAAAAGATTGAATTTGGATGTACCGCAAGACTAAGCGTCTTACTTATTATATACCTGGGTGAGTTGGGCAATCATTTCGTCAGTAATTGCATTTAGGTCGTACTTAGGCTTCCAACCCCAATCATCCATAGCATTGGAGTCATTAATACTCTTCGGCCAAGAATCGGCAATGGCTTGCCTGGAATCTGGCTTATACGTCATTTTAAAATTTGGTATCCGAGCCTTTATAGAATTTGCGATCTCCTTAGGGGTAAAGCTAATGGCTGCTATATTATAAGATGACCTTAGCTTAATATTTTCCATGTCTGCATCCATGATCCCAATAGTAGCATCAATAGCATCTTCCATATAGATCATCGGAAGTTTAGTGTCTTGAGACAGAAAACATTCATAGGCATTATCATTAATTGCCTTATGATATATTTCAACTGCATAATCGGTAGTACCTCCACCAGGCAAGGTTTTCCAGCTTATAATTCCCGGATATCTAATACTCCGAACATCGACACCATATTTATTATGATAATACTCACACCAACGCTCACCCACTTGTTTGGTAATTCCATAAACTGTTGTCGGTTCCATTATAGTATGTTGTGGTGTGTTTTCTTGAGGTGTCGTTGGTCCAAAAACAGCGATACTCGATGGCCAGAATATCTTATCGATAAGTCCTTCCTTAGCCAAATTGAGAACATGGAATAAAGAATTCATGTTCAAGTTCCATGCTTTTTCAGGAAATTTCTCGCCCGTAGCACTTAAGAGCGCCGCTAAAAGATACACGGTCTTAATATTATGTTTTTCGACACAAGCCTTGATCCCATTGTAATCCGTAGCATCCAAGACCTCAAAAGCCACAGCATCCTTAAATGTAGAATCACACTTCCGTATATCGCTTGCAACAACAGCATCCGCGCCATATAATTGCCTAAGCCTTGATGTAAGCTCTGAACCTATTTGACCACAAGCACCAATAATCAATGTCTTAGAATTCATTAAATCGAAATTAAATCGAGTGAGGTTCAAAAATAACAAGTTTTTAAGGGCTACCACTATCCTTTGAGTAAAAATTATTTTTTACTTTCAATGATTACATATGCCCAACAATAGCAATATATTTGTATAATAATGAGTTACACCAACATGAAAGTATTTATTGTTCTTATTGGATTTATAGTTCTAACGGCGTGTGAAAAAGACCCTTCAAAAGAGAACACATTGACTGATATAGAAAATATTGAAGAAACGCAAGTAACTAGAATCACTAAAAATGACATCGAAAACTTGGATTACATTGAGTATGGATTGAGTAAGGGGTCTAAAAAAGCTGTCGCAAGTTGGGCAAGTTATACGGAGGTGGAAACCCTTATCGAATCAATCAAGAACGCTGATATCTCTTATTTTGAAGGCGACCAAAAAATCATGACCGCTCTTATCCAAGACCTAAGATCCACTATTCCTGAAAAGATGAATAACCAGAGTATTACTGCAAGAATCTCAGCTCTAGAAACTAAATTCCATAAATTAAAAAGTGCTGTTCGAATTTCCAAAACCTCGAAAACAGAATTGATTTCGACCATTAGGGAATTCTTCATTTCATTCTCGAATCTCAATCTTCAGATGAACAAGAAACTGGAAAAAGAGGCTCAAGATATATCTAAGACAAATCTATAGGTCAAAAAAAGCCCCTTGAATAATCAAGAGACTTAATTATTCTTCTTTATTCTTGCGGTTTTTTAGCAATTATGGCTTCTTTACTTAGATTCGCCATATTAAAGTTTGGTTCGATCTGTAAAGCTAATTCCAATAATGCTAGTGCCGCATCCTTATTATTCACTTCATCCTCATTAAAGGTAATGAGTCCCTTTAAAAACAAAAATGCTGCTTTTACAGGCACCTGGTACGGTGATTGCAATTCGTAAAAGCCACGCATTTGATCATCACGAGCGTTAGCTAATCCATATTCTATATGAGTTTTGGCGCCTACAAAATCACTCATCTGTGTTTTTAGATCGGCCAATTCGTATGCTATCAAGGCATTAGGCTTCCGCGAAAACATCACTTCAAAATGTTCAATGGCTCTTTTCGATTCTCCTAAGGCCTTTAATGCCAAGGCCTTGACTTCAACCGCAATATTAGAGTCTGTGGCGTTCTTCTCTATGCCGATCGTATTTAATGCTTGAAGATTAAATCCTTCAGACAGATATAGATACGCTATCGTATCCTTTTTAGCTTGAGAAGGCTCAAGGACATCCAAATGCGTCAACCCATTAATAGCCCCTTGTGCATCACCACGTAATTTCATTTGCTGATAATAAGCTTCGAAATGTTTTAATAATTCTGGGTTGCTTTGAGAAAAAACAGTTGTGCTTCCAACCAATAAAGTCAATAGTAATAATCGTTTCATGTGTTCTTGAATTATTTGTGCGCCAAAACTAAAAAAAATGAAGCGATTTTATCTTAAAACTGTAATAAATAAATCAGTCGACACTAATTGTCTTCTTCACTAGTATGGCATCATTCAGTATAAAAGGCTTCGGAATCATATCATCTTGTCTTTTAGGGACTGTGAATTGGGCATTCCCCAACAAATCGAATGACGCTTCATATAAGGTGAAAATCGTTTTTTGCTCTTTCGGGACACTAAACGTCAATATTAATGAATCGTTATCGGACACATAAAAACTAAATAATCTATTACGCCATCTGTTTTCGAAGGCATTGGCAGTATCGTTTTTCTTATATACATTCACACCATTGATATTAAAATCCTTGAAAATCACCGATTTATCTGCAAATAATTCCATGCGATTAACGGGCCTCTGCGACGATATGATCATATTGATATGTCGCATATCGCCAATAACCGTATCGGTTTTTATATCTACAAATGGCTGCTGTAATTGTTTTACAGGTGCGCTTTTAGTGAAGGTATACCCTGTACCATATTTGCTCGCAAACGTGTTGGATGTTTTAGTAACAATATCAGGCTCATCCCCAAGAAAATTCTTTGTCCAATCATCCAGAAGCTGGTCATAGGTAGCCCAAATAGCGGTATTATCATCAGCATTCAATGCATACACCAAGCTATTGGGTTTTGGACTCTCCTTAGTGAATCTAGAATTAAAATGGGCACTCAATAACAGTATGACTGTAATTAGTAAGGTGCCATAAGACCAGCGTTTCTTATGTTTAAAAAACCCGAAAACAGGAAGTAATAGACCAAATATCAAGACCACTAATATCATGGACACAATTTTCATCGAGAATTGAGTCCCATCACTATCTCCCATATAGAAACCCAATCCTACTGGAAACATTTTCACTAAAGGCGACATGATGAATAGCACAGGAAATGACAAGAATGCCATTAATGCCAGATTTGGTTCCTTTTGTTGAATCAGAATAAAAAGACTGATCAAGCCAAATATCACTGGGATCATAAAGAAACTAGCGCCCTGTAATTTAAATGCTACAATAGCTGAAATCAGTATCCATATAGCTATCGGAGCAACTAAGATGCTTCCCGTATTTCCTGGTTTATAGAATTTGTGATAGATCCATAAGCAGATGGCCAACGCGAGAAATGTGAATGCCGCAATATAGGTATGGCCATTATATGTGAAGCCATGTTCCATTTCTGAATACTGGGGGTAGATACTTTTTAACAATTCCCATAGGGCATGACCAAGAACGATAACGGATAAGAGTGACGCTAATAATGGGATGAATCCCCGAGCAATTTCTGGAGCTTCCAGTTTGCGTTTCTTTATGCCATAAAACACTAAGGCGAGAAATAGTATAGTTACAATGAATAACATTGGGAATATCCAGGCAAAAGGATAGGTGACCATGCCCAACAATGGCACATTTACATAAATATCATCGTCTTGGCTTTTGAGGTTATTCAAATTCGCTTCAGAAAAGTGATGTAATAATGGCATCAAATAAGAACCTTGATGTTCAAGGGTATTTCTATCTAAACGTTCGTATGTATCATTCGCGGTATGATAATCGTAATGATCATCTATAAATGCAAAATTAAAACCATCGATATCGCCATCGCGCCTAAAAATGGTTAGGTCCGTGTCATTTGGCAGCATTTTGTAAATGCTATATGCCAACGAATTAGCGACCGGATACTTTGGATTGGCTTCAACAAATTCTTTCATTAAATTCGCATTACCTCCATTGGTTTCAATAAGCATATAACTTGGACCACCACTCCCACGCGCTTCAAAATTCAACACCAATCCAACATCTTTTGCCCACGGATGTTGATTAACGAATAAGTCAGCACCATTTAGTCCTAATTCCTCTGCATCCGTTATACAAATGATCAGATCGTTCTTTGGCGTCTTCCCTTCAGAAAGATATGCTCGTAACCCCTCTAAGATCGTGACAACACCAGAACCTGCATCACTTGCTCCTAGAGAGCTATGTGCGCTACTATCGTAATGGGACAATAACATTAGGGCTTTTCCTTCTTCTCTTCCCTTAATACGTGCTAAAATATTCTTTGGCTTAGCCATATTACCCCATTTACTGATGCTATAGCCTTCTTGTATCTGGGTTTCCAGTCCGAGATTATTAAGTTGTTTTACGATATAGTCCCGCACAAGTGTATGTTCTGCACTGCCGACATAATGGGGTTTCTGTGTAATAGCCGCTAAATGCACAAGTGCTCTCTCTGTTGAAAAGGTGTTTTCGTCAGCACTCAAGCCAGATATATTACTTGGCATCAAAGCCGAATAACTCCAATAAATGGCAATGACAATAAGGACCAGGGCAATTAATTTTTTTAGCATGGAAAGTGTGTTCGTTATGGTTTCATAAAAATACTAAATAAAATGCTTAGGGTCTATTCGCTAAAAATTAGTAACTTTAAGAAAATCAAAACACTAAACACATGGGAATCAAAAGTTTTCAAGGGGCGAGAAAGAATGCTAAGCAAACTGAACCGGATGCGATACGCGTATCGGATTATATGACAAGGGACTTGATAACTTTTCGTCCTGATCAGACTGTTGAGGAAGTGATACATTCATTAATAAAGAACAGGATTTCGGGTGCACCAGTTGTCAATGAAAATAATGAATTAATAGGGATGATCTCTGAAGGTGATTGTATCAAGCAGCTAACAGAAAGCCGCTATTTCAATATGCCTATGGGCGACAACCGTGTTGAAAATCACATGGTGAAGAATGTTGAGACCATAAATGGTCGTATAAGTATCTTTGATGCCGGCAAGAAATTCTTAGATTCTAAAAGACGTCGTTTCCCGATTGTTGAGAACGGTAAACTAGTAGGTCAGATCAGTCAAATGGATGTCTTAAAAGCTGCCATGAAAATGAAGGGGCACAAGTGGTGATCAAAATATTTCTCTAAGTTAATTGTCCTTACCTTTTCACATCACCAAAAGCCTTATCACTATCCGTAATGATCAGTTTGTCTTTGCCTTCACCGCCATATATTGATGCGATACTGGAATACGAATAGTCGGCCATGTTGTTTTCCAGATCCATCCATTTGACCTTTCCAGCAACTGTGATGCGTTCACCAACTTCAATGATCGCTTCCTTATATCTAAGTGGTTTATTGAAGCCAAAGAAGCCCTCACTTTCAATGTTAAAGGTGCGCAATAGACTCATAAACTCTGGTGTCGGGTCATTGAAAGTCCCTGAACTCTTGGTCTTATCGGTTTCTAAATAGGCAATAAAATTCCTAGGATCGGTAACTGGCAGTACGACACAGCGTTCTCCTTTTTGCTCGATGAAAAACTCCTGGATTCTTTCTTGGTCGACGATTGTTTTCCAATGTGAATGCTTGCCTCTTTGTACGCGCTGCTCAATCAAGATTTGATAAAACACACACTTGCGCTTACTGTATGGCGCAATTAATGGCTCTTCTATGTTTAGGGCCTTGCCTTCAATTTTGCAAAAGGCGTTGGTGCGTAAGCTTCCTAAACGCTGGTAAGGTAGTCGCTTCAATGTTCTTATGATCACTGCTTCAGATCTATAATAAAAGTATAGATAAGCAATAACACCTATTGCCAAAATAATGGAGAGAATGATAAAAATCTGGTTCATTTAAAATGATGCTTAAGCCCTTACAATGAAAGCGGATTTAACTTATTAGTATCACAATCGCTGAGAAAGTTACCGGCTCACCTTTAAGAATCTCTTTTTATCAGCAGATAATAATCGTTTTCAAGTGGCAAATACCCTTGGTCATACACGAAATAATAGGTAGCCTTGGCCTTTGTGGTGTAAATACTTGTGAAGTAGCTAAAATCAAAGCCTTTCTCTATCAGTTTAGCCCTAGAGGTCTTTGTTTTTTGTCCTGGATTGAGCGCTTCCAATATTCGATAATTTTTCCGCAATCGATTATTGGTGTTCCTAATTAAGTTCTTACTGTCCTTATTGACTTTATTGTTATAGGCATTACGGCAACCATCACTGCAGAATTTCTTATCGATCCTTCCAACAATTTTTTCACCACATTCTAAACATCCTTTTTCCATAATTCGTGGGTTTCAATTTTATACCATCGTAAATTCTCGTCCAGCTTTTCGTGATAGAAATCTTCTACATATTCAAGTCCAACTTTCAATAGCGCATTATGTGACGCTTGGTTACTCATTTCGGTAATACCATAAACAATTGGGAGATGCATGTGCTTAAACGCATAATCGATTGATGCTTTACCAGACTCCGTGGCGTACCCTTTTCCCCAATATCTTGGTAATAGCCTATAGCCAACATCATGAAAGTTGGTCATCCCATTAAACGGTCCGTCCTGTTCTGTGTACAATCGCAATCCAGACCAGCCAATAAAATTGCCCGAAGACTTTTCTATGACCACCCAACGGCCTATACCTCGTTCTACATATTGTTGTCTAATGCCATCAATCATCTTTTGGGATTCATCGATGCTCTTCACTGGCTTATTACCCAGATACCTGTGCACTTCAGGGTCAGAATCCAATTCAAAAAAACTCTCCAAGTCACTATTTAAGACCTCTCTTAAGATCAAGCGCTCTGTCTCCGCAAAAATTTTCATTCCCCTCTTTTATTCTCCCCAATGGAAAGATATTGTTATTGTCTTTTGTAATTGAATTTCACTTCTTCCTTTTTGTCCTTTTCTTCAACGACCACATAAATATTAATTTCATCGTCATTTACTTTTTCAAAGGTGAACTCATCAAAATAAACCCTGTTTTTCTCAACCTTAACAAGCTTGGCATCTATGGTTTCATCCTTCTCTTCCCAGCCCTTAAAATCATTCCCAAAATGTTTTAATTGAAAGATCAAGGTATCTCCAATTTGCCTAATGCCACCAATCTCGTAAAATTGAACGAATCCATCCGCGACCAGTTTAAAAACGAACATCATGGAATCTCCCATTGGCGGACTCCAGATCTCTTCCGTTATTCCTCCAAAGGCTTCCCCTTTCCAATGCCCTTCTATCCATGAAACATCTTCTAAATTAGCTATAGGCGATGTCATGTCATCAGTAAACGACAATGTATTCGATGTCTTTTCTTGTGCCTTACAGTTCGTGAAGAGTACACAGAACAGTCCTAAAAAAATAAGTGAAGCCCTCATGCTTGCTGGTTTTGAATGCCAATATACTAAAAATATTATTCGATTACAAACGACTACAAATGTTTACAAACGAAACTAAATACTTAACAACCGAATACCATTTGGAATCTGCCGCACCTTTGTAGTGTTGAATCATAGTGGTTCAATAGTATTAACTGTTTAATCTATAAATTATATTATTATGAACGCATTAAAAAACAAAGTACAGTTGATTGGTAATTTAGGAAACGATCCAGAAATTGTTAATCTTGAAAGTGGCAAGACGCTTGCGAAATTCTCTATCGCCACTAACGAAAATTACAAGAACGCCCAAGGCGAAAAAGTAACAGACACTCAGTGGCACAATGTTATTGCCTGGGGAAAGACTGCCGAAATCGTCGAGAAGTATCTAACCAAAGGAAAGGAAGTAGTAGTAGAAGGAAAACTTACAACACGTTCTTGGGACGACAAAGACGGGAACAAACGCTATACGACAGAAGTTGTATGCAATGAACTCTTGATGCTAGGTGCAAAATAAACTGCAACTAGGTAATCAAATATTTTAGCCCTGGCATTCCTGTCAGGGCTTATTTTTTTATTATTTTTGAATCTCAATGCATATTATGAAAATACTCGTTACAGGTGGTTTAGGATTTATTGGTTCTCATGTGGTTGTCGAACTGCAGAATAAAGGCTTTGAAGTCGTTATAATTGACAACCTCTCTAACTCTTCGGAAGAGGTTTTATGTGGTATAGAATCTATTTCAGGCATAAGCCCACTCTTCGAAAAGATGGATTTAAGAGACCATGCTTCTGTTATAGGTTTTTTTAAAAAACATCATGACATTTCTGGGGTCATTCATTTTGCGGCCTCTAAAGCCGTTAACGAAAGTGTAGAGAACCCTCTCTTGTATTATGAAAACAACCTCAACACCTTGATTTACCTGTTACAAGAATTACAGAAAAAAGGGCATGGTAATTTTATTTTCAGTTCGTCTTGTACGGTCTACGGTCAAGCGGATGAAATGCCCATCACAGAGAACGCGCCGATCAAACCTGCTGAATCCCCTTATGGCAATACCAAACAAATAGGGGAAGAGATCATTCGGGACACTTGCAAGGTTTCAGAAAACATCAAGGCCATTGCACTTCGATATTTTAATCCGATAGGTGCCCATGAGACAGCCAAGATCGGTGAATTGCCTATTGGTGTTCCTCAAAACCTCATTCCGTACATCACCCAGACTGCTTCAGGCCTTAGAGAACAATTATCTGTTTTTGGTGATGACTACCCAACTATTGATGGTACTTGTGTTCGCGATTATATCCATGTGGTGGATCTTGCCAAGGCACATGTTGCCGCAATGAAAAGACTTATCGAGGATAAGAATAAAACAAACTACGACGTCTTTAATATAGGAACCGGAACAGGCTCTACTGTTCTAGAAGTCATCAATGCGTTTGAAAAAGTATCAGGGAAAAAACTCAATTACAAAATAGTGGATCGCCGTGAAGGCGATGTGATTTCGGCCTATGCCGATACTCACAAAGCGAATAGAGAATTGGGTTGGAAGGCTGAATCTACACTTGAAGAGGGGCTGAAAAGTGCTTGGGATTGGGAGCAGAAGATACGTTCTTAACTAATTTTTAAGCCATTATCTGCTTTAGCGCCTTCAGGATTGACAAATACCAATTGGCCTTCGGGGGTTTCGGTCATTAATATCATGCCTTCACTCTCAACACCGCGCAAGGCTCTTGGGACCAAATTGACCAAAACAGTTACTTTTTTCCCTACCACCTCTTCGGCAGTAAAGCTTTCAGCAATACCCGAAACAATCGTGCGAACATCAATACCTGTATCCACTTTTAATACCAAAAGTTTCTTGGCTTTTGGCATTTTCTCAGCTTCAATAATAGTCCCTACTCGCATATCGAGTTTTTCGAAATCATCCCATCCAATGGTTTCTTTTTGTGGTTCGACAACAGCATTGGCGATTTCGTTTGCCTTTTTACTGGCTTGTAATTTATCTAACTGTTTCTGGATCGCCTCATCCTCAATTTTAGAGAAAAGCAATTCCGCTTTGCCTATTTGATGACCAGACGGTATAAGGATTTCCTTTATTGCAACATCGTTCCATGTGTTCTCGACACTATTCTCCTTCGTCGAATCACTCGAACTGACGTTCAATATGTTTTTTAGTTTATTCGAAGTAAATGGCAAAAAAGGTTCGCTTAAGGTTGCCAAGGAGGAGGCTATTTGAAGCGCCACAAACATAATTGTTTTTGTACGTGCTTCATCTTCCTTTATGACTTTCCATGGTTCTTCATCCGCTAGGTATTTATTCCCTAATCTAGCCAAATTCATCAGTTCTTGGCTCGCTTCCCTGAATCGATACCGTTCAATGGAACTCGAGATTACTGCTGGATAGGCTCTTAAAGCTGCTAAGGTCTCTTCATCTCTTTTAGAGAGATCGGTGTGGGCTGGAACAATGCCATCATAATATTTATTGGTCAAGACAACCACGCGATTGATGAAATTTCCGAAAATGGCAACCAATTCATTATTATTTCTCGCTTGAAAATCCTTCCAAGTAAAATCGTTGTCTTTGGTCTCGGGTGCGTTTGCTGTCAATGCATAACGTAACACATCTTGTTGGTCAGGAAAATCCAGGAGATATTCTGGCAACCACACGGCCCAATTCTTTGAGGTCGACAGTTTATTACCTTCCAAATTCAAGAACTCATTGGCAGGCACATTGTCTGGCAAGATATAACTTCCCTCAGCTTTTAACATCGATGGGAAAATGATACAGTGAAAAACTATATTGTCTTTGCCAATAAAGTGCACTAATTTGGTGCTTTCATCTTTCCAGTAAAGCTCCCAATCCTTACCTTCTCTTTCGGCCCATTCTTTGGTGGCTGAAATATATCCAATGGGGGCGTCAAACCAAACATATAACACTTTACCCTCTCCTCCTTCAACAGGCACAGGGATTCCCCAATCTAGGTCGCGAGTCACCGCTCTTGGACGTAATCCGTCATCGATCCACGATTTACATTGCCCATATACATTGGTTTTCCAATCTTTTTTATGCCCTTTTAAGATCCATTCCTTTAAGAAATCCTCATACTGATCCAAGGGTAAGAACCAATGTTTTGTTTGTTTTAAACTTGGGGTAGCACCTGTGATCGCCGACTTTGGATTGATAAGATCTGTCGCATTATGACTTGTTCCACAGTTTTCGCATTGATCCCCATAACTTTCTTCATTACCACATTTTGGACATGTTCCTATAACAAAGCGATCTGCCAAGAATTGATTGGCTTCTTTGTCATACAATTGCTCGGTAACTTCCTCCAAGAATTTACCGTTATCGTATAAAGTCTTAAAAAATTCAGAGGCCGTTTCATGATGAATTTTGGCCGAAGTCCGCGAATAATTATCGAAGGTAATCCCGAACTCTTCAAAAGATTTTTTAATGATTGCATGATATTTATCAACAATATCCTGTGGTGAAACGCCTTCTTTTTTGGCTTTAATGGTTATGGGCACACCGTGTTCATCACTCCCGCAAATAAAGACTACATCATGCCCCTGCATTCTTAAATAACGTGCATAAATGTCTGCAGGCACATAAACACCTGCTAGATGTCCTATATGTATCGGCCCGTTAGTGTAGGGTAATGCTGCAGTGATCGTGTATCTTTTAAATTCTTTGGACATCGTGATTAAATAAGCTACAAAAATAAGGATTTTGAGAAGAGAATAGACAAAGAAAAAACCCTCAGTTATTACTGAAGGCTTGACGTGTGTTTTTTTAGTTTACCTGCTAGTGAACCAAGATGGATTTACTATAGTTTTGAACACCTGCGGAAATCCTATAGATATATTGTCCCGCAGCCAATCGGCTTTGTACAACTTGCTTTACATCGATTTCATGTTCTCCAGCCATTAACAATTCATTCTTAAGGGTAGAGACTTCTTGCCCAATGATGTTATACAGTTTCACCACGGTATGTTGGGTTTCTGGATTCTTGAACTTTATGATCGTCTTATTATCTTCATAGAAGGCAAAATGACTAAACCCTTCAACAGTATCAAAATCATCATCATCCAAAGCGCTACAATTAAACCCGAGATCCACTCTTTCGTAACTGCTTCCTAAAAGGGCTTGGTTAACCACAGACGCATCAATGCATAACCATTCTTGCATGACCGTTGCATACACTTGTCTGAAATCTATATTGTAAACCAGATTGCCATTGTTGTCCAAGGAAGTTAGACTAGGATGATTTCCAATAAATCCATTCCCATTCAATCCGGGTCCAAAAAGCATTAACGGCGCAGCTGCACCATGGTCAGTACCATTTGAACCGTTTTCATCCGGTCGGCGTCCAAATTCGGAAATTGTCATGGCCATTACATCCTCATCATGACCTGTCAATTTCAAGTCATCGAAGAATTGTCTAACGGAAATAGAGAGAGTTTTAAGCAAATTAGCTTGATTCTCTACTTGATCTGCATGTGTATCAAAACCACCAAGGGTCACCATGTACACTTTAGTACCCAAGTTGCCTTTGATCATTCTGGCCACTATGGCCAACTGTCTGCCCAATTGATCTTCTAGATACTCAACACCATTACTTGATGCGGAATAGGCATCATGAATTTTACCCGCGTAGGTAAAAGTAGTATTTGTAGTGCCTCTCATGAATTGAAGCTTCTCCCCATATGTGCAATCCGGTAAGTTGGTCATATCATGCAGTGTGCCACTTTCTGCAATGTTCTCCAATTGATTGGGGTTTGCAACGGTAAATGCATAATTATTGTCTGCCCCTTCAAATATTAAATTACCAACACTACCAATTTGAACTGCTGCTGGAATTGTAGGTGGATTGACTATATAATCCGGATAAAGGTCTTCGAAAAAACGCCCAAACCAACCTGTTTCAACATCCTGATCAGCTTCAGTCGATGCCCAAATATCGGATCCCCGAAAATGAGATAGACTTGAATCCTGATAACCCACGCCATGAACAATTTTCATGGCACCATTACCCCACATACTTTGAAGATCATTCATGAAATTTGGCAATCCAAAATCTGGAGAAAGATTATATAAACTATCCTCTACGAGTTTTATACTTGGTCTTAAATTTGCATAAACATCATAATCATAAATAGGCACTATGGTATTCAGTCCGTCGTTGCCACCATCCAGCCTTATAAGAATCAGGATCCTGTCAGATTCAGCCTGACTTAATGCTGTTGCCAAGGGCGACGGCCTTGAAGCCGTCAATGAACTTCCTCCCAACATCATGGTTCCACCACCAACTAAACCTAATGCTTGTAGAAAGGAGCGCCTATTCCATTTTTTATGTTCTTGAGCATGCTTTTCAGCATCAGATAATTGTTTGTTTTTATGAGTATCGCACATGGTATTTAGTTTATTTGGAGTTCTGGCATTCTAGCAATATGTAGGAGCAATAACACCACTTGATAGGGTGCTTGGTCCCAATATAGATCCCACTGTCCGTCATCAAAATAATTTTGTGGGATATTCGCTTTAAAAATATCCGTAGCATTATCGTAATCAGAAGCTGTATGCAACTCCTTCGGCACAAACTTATCCACAATGCTTTTTGCAACAACAGATGGGTCATTACTGTTATTGGAGGCGTCAATGGCCAAGGTTCTTAATTCTTCCCTATGATTATTCCAGGTATACCAAACATAATGCGTGATAATTTGCCAACGACCAGTAAGTGTGCTAGCATTTATCCAAGAATGATCTCCTGGCCAACCAGAAACATTTGGAGGGTCAAAGAATCTCTGTCCAATGACATCAGTAAAATAATGCATGATCATTTTTTGCTCATCATCAATGGTGAATCCGCCAATCTTTAAATATTGGACAATTAATTCATATGGGCTCTTTATTAGTGCTCCTATGGATCTATCGTCGAAGAAATGTTCACTCCTGAAAAGAGTTCGCAATAGATTTTCGATACTCCAATCGACTTGAAATGAAACAGCCATTTCAGCTACGATATCTTCATTAATATTAGGGCTAACAAAATATTTATATAATTTTTCGCAAATGAATCCTGCTATAAGTGGTGCTTTTTCTTGAAATAAGATATCTATAAGGTCATCATACCCCCAATTGCCTACTTGACCAAAAATAGTTTTATCACCCTCCATGAAGGTTGAACCAGTAGTGCCAGGCTCAATAAAATATATGGAACTGCACCAATCATCGCTCCAATGATTGTAGCCTGTCAAGGCTTTTGCTGCCTCAACAATATCTTCTTGAGTATACCCATTGTTTTCGCCTAATGTGAATAATTCAAAAAGTTCTCGAGAATAATTTTCATTAAGACCATAAAGGCCATTCTCAAAACCATTTAAATATAGTAGCATGGCCTCATTCAATCCGACCTCTCGAACAAAATCCTGAAAATTACCAAAAGCATTTCGTTGTAAAAGATCATAATATTTATAGAGGGAATTTGAGCAATAATAGACTTCTATTTGTGTAACAAAATGATTGCTCCAAAAAGTGAGCATCTTACCGCGAAAGCTGTTATTAAAGAAATCACTTATGGCATCGAGCCTAATCACATTATGATTATTCTGTGTTTCTTCATCAAAGTCCAAACTAGCGTTTATATAATCATTGTAAGACATATTGGCCCAACTAGGTTCTGGGAATAAGGGCGCTGCTATTGAAGCATCAATAATTCCATCCATAAAATCCGAAGGTGATTGCGCTAGTGCTTGTTCAATATCGGCCATAGAGCCACCAAAGCCCAAACGCCTAAAAACGTGATTTACCTTATTAGTATCCCAAGGATTCGAAGTTGATGGCACATAAGCACTAAGAGTACTTGTGTTGCAGGAAGGCATAATTTCCATAGGTTAATAGATTTGAATACAATTAAACTACGTAATAAATTGAATTTTAGTTTTTTTATTACACATAATTCGATGAGCGTATTAAAATTTTAACATTTGACGATAAAATTGAATTATTTATTGAGAGATACACAGTAAAACGTCCTGTCCAGGAATCGTGCCTTCATTAATTTTAAGTGAAAACTCCTTCCAATTAAGGAGAATTGTGAATATCGGTAAACCTTGGTTTATATATACCTTTAATATAATTGACAATTCTTACATTTACAAAAAAGTGATTCATGGCTATAAAAAGAGGCTTACTTTTACTTATCTGTCTTACTTTTATGACATCTTGTAAACATTTGGTGTCTAATGTTGAAGCAAATAATGTATCTGTCAAAATGAACAAAATTATGATCCAGCCTAATTTCTTAGTAGCAGGTGATTCGGTAGCTATTGTTGCTCCTTCAGGAATTTTATTGGGAAAATCTCGCGAAATCAACCAAGCTGTTGAATTGCTTAAAAGTTGGGGGTTGCATCCTATTGTTGGCACCCATGTTTTTAAACAGAATGGCCATTTTGCTGGAACGGACACAGAACGTGCTGAAGATCTTCAAAAGGCATTGGACAACCCGAATATAAAAGCCATCTGGTGTGCTCGAGGAGGTTACGGTACTGTGAGAATACTCGACCGGCTCGATTATAACCAATTCAAGGAAAATCCGAAATGGTTAATTGGTTATTCCGATATTACCGCACTTCATAATCAATTACATAATGAAGGATATCAAACAATTCACGCACTAATGTGTACAAGTTTAACTGAGGATTTATCAGAGATAAAAGACAATATTGAAAGTCTTGAAAACGCCATCTTCGGAAAGGAACTCAGATATACTTTTCCCGGATCATTGAATAATAGGACTGGAATTGTCACTGCTCCTCTCATTGGAGGAAATTTAACCATGCTCCATACTATGTTGGGTTCAGGTACCAGTATAGATACGAAGGGTAAAATTCTATTTTTTGAAGAAGTAGGTGAATATGCCTACCATATTGATAGGATGTTGCAAAGTCTTAAGCGCGCTGGTTATTTTAATGACCTAAAAGGTATTATGGTTGGTAATATTAGTAAAGTAAGGCAGAATACCACGGAGTTTGGACGAAGCGTTGAAGAAATTATCATGGATGCCGTTGCGGAGTATGATTTTCCGGTCGCATTCAATGTGCCTGTCGGTCATGAAGATCATAACCGTGCCTTGATCCTTGGAGCTACGATTGAATTGACCGTTGGTAAAAATGAATCGACAATTAACTTCAAGGATTAGCTAGATGGCGAGTCACAATGAACTTGGTAAAAAAGGCGAACAACTCGCTGTCGACTTTCTCATAGAAAAGGGCTATGACATAATCGAACGCAATTACCGGTTTGATAAAGCCGAAGTTGATATTATTGCACAACAAAAAGACACTCTCGCCATAGTTGAGGTAAAAACAAGGTCTACATCAGATTTTGGAAATCCTCAGGATTTTGTGAATGACAAAAAAATCAAATTATTAGTAAAAGCGGTTGACGAATATGTCGTCGTGAATGACCTAGATGTAGAAGTGCGATTTGATATTATTGCTATTGTAAAACAAGACAAGGGATTTGATATTGAACATCTAGAGGATGCTTTTTATCATTTTTAGTTGCCTTTTTTCTCTTGTTCGATCTTGTCCCCCAAAATTTTGTCTATCCCCTTCTTGGATTTGTGCCCATCGACAAAAGCTTTTAAAGCCTCAAAATCATAAGGCTTATCGATGACTTTTTTGTCTTTATCAAGTATGAAATAGGTAGGCGTTGCAGCAACACCATAAGCATCACCAATTGGGTTGTCCCACTTGCCTTCCCCATACACATGGATAAAATCCGGGTAATTCGCTGATTCACTATTCCAATGAGAAGGCTCTTCCTCCAAACCTACAGCGATCACTTTTAGTTTGCCGTCTTTTAGCGTGGATATATATTTCTTGAGTTCCGGTAATTCTTTTAAACAATGTGAGCAGGTACTGCTCCAAAATACAACCACATAATTGTCCGCAACATCAATACTGTAGAGAGACGCGGATTTCTTTTTCCCTTTTTCTTCAATTTTCCATTTAAAATCAGGGGCCATAGCGCCAAATGAGGTGTTTCTGAAAACTTCTAACGACATCTGCAATTCTTCATCTTTAGTGGCTTCGGCAATATCCAATAAGTAGTTTGCAGCAAGATGATTGGCAGCTTCTTCAAATTGCATATCAACAAATTGTTGCCAAACTATGTGCAGCAAGGTTTTCTGCAGTTCAATTGGGCTATTAGCCATTTTCTTGGCAACATCGTCTACAGAAGAATTCATGAAATCTTGATCTTCTGGATCCACACTCATTCCCAAAATATAGCTCAGCATTCGTTCAATCAAGAAATTGGAACTCTCTAATATATTATTACTAAAATCCACTTCATTAAAATAATTAGCCCTGATATTCTTGGAATATGTTTTTACATCTTCATATTGCGAAGGAATATATGGTCCATTGGCCTTTATAAAATTAGAGGCTAACAATCCTTCTGATGCTTTTTCAAAATTTTCTTGAGTATCTTGTAATGTCTTGAAAATAGACATGAAAGCCTTCTCATCATTTCCGTCTTTAACGTAGTAATTATTTATGGCCTGATTAACCAAGTCCATGCTTTTCATATAAGAATTGAAGAGTTGGTTTTCCCTGGAAGCTACATAATCGACTCCATCAGTCTTGTGAAAAGTCAGCTCTATGTCTTCTTTTCCGTTATAGATCAGGTCGAAATTAAACTCTTCTTGTGGCAATGCATATACAATTCTATAAATCCCGCTGGTCATGGTAGAGTCCATAACAAAGGTGAATTTCCCTGAATCGTCCAGGGTTTTATTTTGCACAAAAATGGAGGTCGTAGGTGTGACTTTATACAAAATAGCCCATTCATATTCTTTAGCAGGAGAAAAAGTCCCTTCGATCGTATGCTGTCCTAGCATTAATACTGGCAATAAGACAAGTAACAAGAGAAATTTTTTAATCATTATTTGGTATGTTTTAAATTGATTTAGGCAATTATCAAGCCAAAATCGGTTTAAGGACTTGTAAGGCTTTTTCGACCGAATCAATATTTTCAAAAGTAAGCAATAATCTCAGACCCTTGCGAGTTTGCTTCTCCTTCATTTTACAAATTTCTGGGTTAGATTGCACATAATTAAGCACTTGGGTAAAAGCACTACTTTGATAAAAGCCTGAATTTTGGTCTCCTATGAAATATCCAACTAATTTTCCATTTTTCATAATGGCTTTCTCCAATCCTATTGATTTGGCAATCCATTTGACCCGAACGCTATTCATTAGATCCAACACTTGAATAGGAAGTTCTCCAAATCTATCTTTTAGGTCAGCTTCATAGGTCACTAATTCATCTTCTGTTTTAAGCTCATTCAATTTGGTATATAAACTCAATCGCTCAGATATATTATTTACATAATCGTCTGGGAAAAGCAATTCAAAATCGGTATCGATAGTGATATCCCTTACATAATCCTTTTTCTTGCTATCATCCTTATAAAGATCCTTGAATTCCTTCTCCTTTAACTCTTCTATCGCTTCGTTTAATATTTTCTGATAAGCTTCAAACCCAATTTCATTAATGAATCCACTTTGTTCACCACCGAGTAAATCGCCAGCACCACGTATCTCAAGATCTTTCATGGCAATATTAAAACCACTACCTAATTCTGTGAATTGCTCTAAGGCCGTAATACGCTTCCTAGCATCATCGGTCATGGCAGAATACTCAGGTGTTATAAAAAAACAAAAGGCCTTTTTATTAGATCTACCCACACGACCCCGCATTTGATGAAGGTCACTTAATCCAAAATTATTGGCGTTGTTAATGAAAATAGTATTGGCATTAGGAACATCCAGTCCACTTTCAACGATGGTCGTAGATACTAATACATCGAATTCTCCATTCATGAAAGCGAGCATCAATTGTTCCAATTTCTTTCCATCCAATTGTCCATGACCAATACCGATTTTTGCATCCGGCACCAAACGCTGAATCATTCCTGCAACTTCCTTGATATTCTCGATACGATTATGAATGAAGAACACTTGTCCGCCACGCTGGATTTCATAATGTATCGCATCCCTAATAATCTCCTCTCCAAAACGAATAACACGACTATCAATAGGATATCTATTAGGTGGTGCTGTATTGATGACAGATAGATCACGTGCGGCCATTAAACTAAATTGAAGTGTCCTTGGGATCGGTGTCGCAGTTAAGGTAAGTACATCGACGCCATCCTTTATTGATTTTAGTTTTTCCTTTACGGCTACGCCAAATTTTTGCTCCTCATCAACGATCAATAGGCCTAGGTCTTTGAATTTCACCTTCGGATTCACTAATTGGTGAGTCCCTATGACAATGTCTAATCTACCATTTTCAAGCCTTTCAAGTGTGCTTCGTTTCTCTTTTGCCGTACGGAATCGATTTAGGTAATCGACGTTAACTGGCAAATCTTTTAATCGTTCTGTAAAGGTCCTAAAATGTTGGTATGCCAAAATGGTGGTTGGCACCAACACAGCCACTTGTTTGCCGTTATCAACAGCCTTGAAAGCGGCTCTAATTGCCACCTCCGTTTTACCAAAACCCACATCTCCACAGACCAGTCTGTCCATAGGCTGTTTGCTTTCCATATCTCTTTTGATGTCCTCTGTAGCTGTCGTCTGATCCGGGGTGTCTTCATAAACGAAGGACGCCTCTAGTTCATGTTGAAGATAACTATCGGGGTCATACTGAAAGCCTATTCTCATTTTTCGCTTTGCATAGACCTTAATGAGATTAAAAGCGATTTCCTTTACGCGTGACTTTGTTTTTTGCTTAAGGGCTTTCCATGCTTTACTACCCAATTTATGAATCTTGGGTGGCTTACCATCCTTGCCATTGAATTTCGATATCTTATGTAAGGAATGAATGCTGAGGTATAGTATGTCGCGCTCACCATAGACCAGTTTTATGGCCTCTTGCTTTTTGCCTTCAACATCTATTTTTTTAAGTCCTCCAAATCTTCCAATGCCATGATCTATGTGTGTTACATAATCGCCTATATCCAGATTGGTCAATTCCTTTAAAGTAATGGCCTGTTTCTTGGCATAGCCATTCTTTAAATGAAACTTATGATAGCGTTCAAAAATTTGATGATCCGTGTAACAAACTAATTTCAAGTTATCAGCAACAAATCCTTGAAACAATGGAAAAACTATGGTCTTGTAATGTACGTTTTGATCAACATCCTCAAAAATATCATGAAATCGCTTGGCTTGTTGTTGGGTCGAACAAAAGATATAATTAGAAAACCCTTTTGCATCATTGTCATTAAGATTCTCTATTAACAGATCAAATTTCTTATTGAAAGATGGTTGTGGCTTGGTATGGAATGTTATATCATTATCCTTGGATATATAGCTCTGCGTCCCAAACTCAACAAGCGCATAATCTAAAAGTTGCTTTTTAAGAAGTGAAGAGTTACAGAATAACTCTTCAGGTTTCATGTGGCTGATCTCTTCCGATAATGTATGGAATTCTTCAACTGCCTTTTCATAAAGTCCATCGACACGAGCAGACATAAGACTAACATCTTTAATAAAAACCACGGTCTTGGCAGCGATATACTTAAGGAAACTCTCCCTGGATTCATGTACCAATTTATCAGACACATTAGCTAATATGCCAATTTTTTTAAGCTGCTCTGTTGATAACTGCGTCTCGACATCGAAGGTTCGGATACTGTCCACCTCATCACCAAAAAACTCGATGCGATACGGCTCGTCGTGGCTGAATGAAAACACATCTACAATGCCTCCCCGCACTGAGAATTCGCCTGGTTCGGTAACAAAATCGACTCTCTTGAATTTATATTCAAATAATACTTCATTAACGAAATCTAAAGATATCTCAAGACCCACCGCCACTTTTAATGTATTTCGCTCAAGCTCTTTTCTAGTGACCACTTTTTCGAACAACGCATCTGGATAGGTGACAATAACAGCTGGTTTTCTTTGTGAGTTGATCCTATTCAATACTTCAGCTCTTAGAAGCACATTGGCATTATCCGTTTCCTCAATTTGATATGGTCGACGATAACTCCCAGGGTAAAACAAGACTTGTTCTTCGCCTATGGATTGCTCGAGATCATTTAAGTAATACGCAGCTTCTTCCTTATCGTTGAAAATCAATAAAAAAGGTTTCTCAACCGTTCGGAATACTTCAGAAATCACAAAAGAGATCGATGACCCCACAAGACCTTTAATATGCACTTTACCTTGAGATTGGGCAATAGTATTTTGCAGTTTCCGTAGTTCTGGAGACTGTGCAAAAAACTGTGAGATAAGGGTTTTACTCAACGAATCTTAGTTTGAAGGCAAATATAAAATATTGACCTCTATAAAATTAGATTTTTGACTTAAAAAACTTTTAATAATATTTATATTTGCAGCGAATTATAAAAACCAATTTTATGTCAATTTCAGATTTGTTCGATAGTGGTTTCCAGAAACGCAATGAGGATCATTTTGCATCTATAGTTCGCATCGCCATGGATGATGGTGTTATAAGTGACGAAGAAAGAGCTTTCTTAATTAGATTAGCAAAGAATTTAAGCATCTCTGAAGGTGAATATAAATTGATTCTCAAGAATTACAAATCACATCCTATCAATCCTCCGCTTTCTTATAATGTGCGTCTTGAACGCTTATACGATCTTACACGTATGGTCTTTGTGGATCATGAGCTAGGGCAAAAACATACGTCTCTTTTGAAACGCTTGGCAATAGGATTGGGTTTTACTCCGGAAAATGCGCAATTTGTCGTTGATAAAGCTTTGGTGTTAGTAGGTTACGATGTGGATATAGACACATTTATTGATGAGATCAAGAATATGAATCGCTAATAAAAAATACACATATTATTAAAAATAAAGTGGTCCGGATAGGTCTACCTTATTTTTATTGTAATAGACTATCGATCTTACTTAACAAATCATCTTCCTTATAAGGCTTACTCACATATTCGTTCATACCGATACCTAGACATATTTCTCGTTCTAATGGAGACACATTAGCTGTCAGTGCAATAATTGGAATATTCTTTATGGTTTCGATCTCCGATTGCCTAATGAATCTCGTTGTATCATAGCCATCCATTTTTGGCATTTTTAGATCCATCAAGATCAAATCATACTCTTGTTGATGTAATCTTTCGATCACCTGATCACCATTACTGACAACATCTACAAAATACTTTCCAGTGGAAGCCAAGATTTTCATGATCAATAATTGGTTGACTTCTACATCTTCAGCAACTAAGATATTAGCCTTCCTAGATTTAGAGGTTCCAGTGTTCGATTTAATAGGTTCGATCTTGTCCTCTATTTGATTGGAAGATACTTTAAAATTCAGTTTGAATGTAAATGTTGTTCCTATGCCTTTGGTACTTTCAACAGAAATGGCACCTCCCATAATATCAATCAACCTTTTTACTATAGACAGTCCTAATCCTGTGCCCCCAATTGAAGGATCATCATGCACTTGTATGAAACTCTCAAAAATAGAACCCAATTTTTCCTGGTCAATACCCATGCCAGTATCCTTAACTTCAAATTGCAGTTTTATGTCGCTACTTTTTCGCTCCAGCTTTGAGATACTCAATTGAATAGTTCCTTTTTTAGTGAACTTGAAGGCGTTATCCAAGAGATTATTCAAGATTTGACTTAGTCGCAATTTATCTCCTACCAAGAATTGTGGAATGGAATTGTCGAGTTTAATTGCCAATTTCACATCCTTTTCTCTCGTTTTCAAGGAATATTGTGACTCCAGATACTCACTTATACTTTTTAGGTTGAAACGATCATGTTTTAGATGCAAACGTCCCATTTCAATTTTCGAAATATCCAATATATCATCTATAAGATTCCTAAGATGTTCTCCTGAAGATTTTATAATGTCAAGATAATGTTGTTGGTCAGTCGAAATATTGGATCTCTGCAAAATAGTGGTGAATCCCATTATAGTCGTTAGAGGTGTTCGCAATTCATGGCTTGTATTAGCCAGGAAACGATTCTTGAATTCTTCCTTTTCCTTTAATAACTGTGTTTGAATGATGGACTCATTCTTTTCTTGTGAAAGGGTATTAGATTCTTTATAATGATCTGTAAAATCAAAGATTCCTATAATAAAACCTTCTCCTTCACAAAAGATCTTAACATCAAAAATACCGCTGGTCTTGCCTATTTCTAGATGCACACAAGGAATGCTGAATTCCTTCTTTACATCCTCCATATAGTAGGGAATACTTTCAAAAAAGGGATGAAGGTCAAAAATAGAATCCCCTTCTTTCAGTTCAAAGAGATAATTGTCAGTTCCTTTGATGCGTCCCGACTTATCAATTTGAATAAACTGAATCTTATCTGCGAAGAATGATTCTTTAATCTGATAGATCATTTTTAAATAATTTCTTTGGCTAGTGCCTCAAACATTTCATTGACCATCGCACCAGTTTTTGCGCTGGTAAAATAGTCACATTCAATTTGTTTAGTGTCCAACAAGTCCTTTAACGATGCTGTATTGACCATATCAACTTTATTGGCTATGGACTTGATCGTAGTATTAGGATATTGCTGTTTCAAGAACTCTAACTCCTCATTAATCTCACTAAATGTATCTAATCTAGTAGCATCGAATACATAAATAAACCCACTAGTTCCGAGAAGATACGATGAACGAGTGTTTTTAATCGTTGTATTGCCTTCTATATCCCATATTATCATGGAAAGGGTTTTACTACTGGAAAGGGTGATGATTTTTTTCTGGATCTGGACTCCCAACGTCACTTGATAATCTTCTGAGAACGCATTCTCGACAAAACGTCTCATCAAGGACGTTTTCCCAACACCAAAGTGCCCCAATAAAACTACTTTTTTAGAACGACTCATCTTCAAAATGTTTTTTTAATTCCGCAGATAAATTTTCTTCTGCGACATGATTTTTCATTATGCTTTCTGAAAAATCCAATAATCTGTTTTCTAACATATTCTTATAGACATTGTTATAGGCCCCTGAAATTATCACGGCAATATAATAAAAGTGAAAGTTTTGCACATGTATATTGTATGTCTCATATTCAATGGATTCTAGATCTTGATTTCCTGCGTTAAAAGCATCTTCTACAAAACTTTTTATTGCAGTAAGCATGCCAGAAATCATATCCTTGTCTATGGTTTCTTTTTTTGAATAACTGGCCGATAACAATCCTGAATCTTTTTCTATAATAAAAACCTGTTCAATCTTAGGTTTTAACATCTCACTCAAGATCATATCTTGCTCGCTAACCCCAGAAAACATGCCTTTTAATTTTCGTTTCCAGGCTTTTACAGAGAAACTACTTTGTACTTGCGAATTGATTTTTTCGGACAACATCTTCATCTCATTTTGAATATACTTCTTGATCATTTTACCCATGATCGGGTATAATGCTTCGACGACTGCATCCTGAGAATTCTTGATTTCTTCCTTTAATGTTTGTGTGATCGTAGGCCCTAAAGTCTCCGGAATATCCTTAACGAATTCAATAAGCTTGTCATCAATTATAGGATCTACTTTTTGAGAAAGTTTGACCTTCTGATTAATAACGACATTAAGTGTCTCCAATTTTTTTGCAATGTTTTTTTCGAATTCTCGCTCTTCGGTGAGCAGGATTTCTTTTAGAAGTTCTAATTTTTCATCTTCTGTCATTGCCAACAATTGTTAATTGCTATTTAGAGGCAATCTTCTCACCGAGGGAAATAAGCAGGTCACCAAGGAGTTTTCGATCTACTTTCTTGTCGTCTAATTGATCTGCTTTATCTTCTAAAGCATTTTCAAGATCCGTGATTCTGATATTAACGTCTGTACTTAAATTATCGATACTTGTCATTAAGTCCTGACGAGTTTCATCGATATAACTCTTAAGTTCCTTGCGTTTCGAATCAATATCTTTCTTGAGTGATACGAACTCAGAATCATATTCGGCAATATTATCACCGAATATCAAATTCTTGATTACTTCAATTTTAGAAGCTGGATCTGCCCCTAAGTTGCTAGGGTTTTCTTTTTTAGCTTTTGCCATGAGTTGATATACCTACTATGTATTAACGAATTAAATGTAGTGAAAAAGTGTTAAATTTCTGAATTTTCCTACCGCTTTTTCATAAACTCCTCAGCCTTGAGCACCATGTTCTTGCTTCCACATATAAATGGAACACGCTGATGAAGTTCCGTAGGTTCAATGTCCATGATACTTGTATAACCATCACTTGCCTTTCCATTCGCCTGTTCTGCCAAAAATGCCATTGGGTTACATTCATATAGAAGGCGCAGTTTACCATTGGAATTCTGAGAACTTTTTGGGTACATATAAATACCGCCTTTAATCATATTTCTGTGAAAATCGGATACTAGCGAGCCTATATATCGTGAAGTATAAGGTCGGTCACCTTCTTCTTCTTGACAGTATTTTATATAATCCTTGACCCCTTGAGGAAAATGTATATAATTACCTTCGTTAACCGAGTATATCTTTCCATCTTCTGGAAATTGCATATGCGGATGCGAAAGGTAGAAAGTGCCAATAGCTGGGTTCAAGGTAAATCCATTAACGCCATCACCCGTAGTGTATACCAACATGGTCGATGTTCCATAAATCACGTAACCCGCAGCAACTTGCACGATCCCTTTTTGCAGGAAATCTTCAAGGGTCACTGGAGTCCCTACTGGAGTAACTCGACGAAATACTGAGAAAATCGTTCCGACAGAAACATTCACATCGATATTAGAAGATCCGTCAAGAGGGTCTATCAACACGACATATTTGTTCTGATTGTTCTCATCTTGGCTATTAATACTGATGAAATCGTCTTCTTCTTCACTTGCTATACCACAAACTATATTCCGGTTCGTTAAGGTCTGTATAAATTTTTCATTGGCATAAACGTCCAGCTTTTGTTGATCTTCACCTTGAATATTGGTGTCTCCGGCGGCGCCAATAATATCTACGAGCCCCGCTTTATTGACTTCATGATTAACAACTTTTGCAGCTAAGCGTATAGAATTTATAAGTCGCGATAATTCTCCTGAAGAATACTGAAATGAAGCTTGGTGTTCAATGATGAACTCACCTAAAGTTTGGTTTTTTCTTGACATAAAATTGGGTTGTTTGCTTGGCAAATATCGTATTTTTTTGAATACTTCAAACGTTTTCGTAAATATTAAACTACCAATACTGCCGTGTTTGAATTATATTTGAATTCAATTTTCAATCTATGAATGTAAGTATCCGGAAAGCTAATACAAATGATATGCATCAGGTATTGAAACTAATTAAGGAGTTAGCTCATTTTGAAAAAGAACCCGACCAAGTTGATGTGACCATTGAAGAACTTTCACAAGACGGATTTGGTGATAATCCAGCGTTCACCTGTTTTGTTGCAGAGATTGAAAATAGTATTGAAGGCATGGCATTGGTTTATGACAGATATTCAACCTGGAAAGGCGTTGTACTTCATCTTGAGGACCTCATCGTTAGCCAAAACATGAGAGGCACTGGCATTGGAACGTTATTATTGGATGAAGTTGTGAGATTTGGCAATGAAATGGGTGTAAAACGCATTAGTTGGGAAGTGATTGATTGGAATGAGCCTGCAATTGCATTTTACGAGAAAAAAGGTGCTAAAGTCATGCGCGATTGGGATGTGGTTCAACTAGATAAAACAGGGATGGAAAAGTATTTAAACAATATCAATTCATGAGAATTTTCAAGTTTGGTGGTGCTTCAATTAAAAATGCCGATGGCGTTAAGAATGTCGTTAAGGTATTGCAAACTGTAGGGCATGACAATACACTTGTCATTGTATCGGCTATGGGAAAAATGACGAATGCTTTTGAGGACCTTATCGAGAAATATTTTGAAAATAAGAGCGAATTAAAACCTACTCTTAAAAATATCCTAGAGCATCATATTGAGGTATTGAACGGGCTTTTTGGTAATACCAACCACCGAGTTTATGGAGACGTCAAGGGATTGATCGAAGAAATAGGGTCTTTTTTTAAGGCTAACAAATCGCCGGATTATAATTTCGTCTACGATCAAGTAGTCAGCTATGCAGAGTTGATCTCTTCCACCATATTAAGTGCATATCTCAACGAAGTTGGATTAACTAATCAGTGGTTAGATGTGCGTGAACTCATTAAAACCGACAATTTTTATAGACGCGCTAAGGTTAATTGGGATGCCACACAATCTACGATCAATCAAAATGTAAATACTAAAAAACTAAATATCACCCAAGGGTTCTTAGGCAGTGATGCCAACAATTTTACAACCACACTTGGTCGGGAAGGGAGTGACTATACAGCGGCCATTTTCGCATATTGCCTTAATGCAGACAGCGTAACCATTTGGAAAGATGTTCCAGGTGTATTAAATGCAGATCCGCGTTACTTCGAAAAAACTCAATTGCTAAACAAGATATCCTATCGCGAAGCTATTGAACTAGCCTTTTATGGGGCATCGGTGATTCACCCAAAAACACTTCAGCCATTGCAACGAAAGGAAATACCTTTGTATGTCAAGTCTTTTATCGATCCTGAAGCTCCTGGAACCTGCGTTAGCAAAGGGATTGACCTAGATCCTAATGTGCCATGCTTCATTGTAAAAAAGAATCAGGTATTGATCTCACTTTCTACTTTAGACTTCTCGTTCATTGTTGAAGAGAATATCAGTGAAATTTTTAATCTTCTGCATTTATATAAAATGAAAGTGGATGTCATCCAAAATTCAGCCATTAGTTTTTCAGTGTGTATAGATAATAATTACAATAATCTAGAAAAACTATTACATCACCTTAAGGCCAAATTCAAGGTAACATGCGATGATAATGTATCTCTTTACACCATAAGACACTATGATGGCAATGCCATTAAGAGCATTGAAAAAGGCAAAAATGTACTATTGAAACAATTGTATCAAGAAACCGTACAAATAGTGACCAAATAAAGATAATCATTACCTTTAACGTTCTCAATTAACAAAACTAATGGAATTAGTCACTGCCAAAGAAGTTGCCAAAGCCATAAAACTAGATAAATATGGTTTTATTGGTACTTTAATTGGTTGGTTGCTCATGAAAGTCCTAAAGATTTCCTCCCTCAACAAGGTTTACAGAAAGAATAAGCATCTTAGTGATGTACCTTTCTTGAATGGCGTTCTAGACGAATTAGAAATTCGGTTCGAAATTCCGGAAGAGGATCTTAAAAGACTCCCAAAAGATGGCGCATATATTACCATTTCCAATCATCCACTCGGAGGAATTGATGGTATACTGTTATTAAAGTTGATGCTCGAACAGCGTAAGGATTTCAAGATCATAGCGAATTTCCTTTTACATCGTATTGAGCCTTTGAAACCTTATATCATGCCCGTTAACCCATTTGAAGATAGAAAAGATATCAAATCAAGTATATCAGGCTTCAAGAATGCAATACTTCATTTAAGGGAGGGGCATCCATTAGGGGTTTTTCCTGCCGGTGAAGTCTCAACGTATCGTGATGGAAAATTAGTGGTCGACAAACCTTGGGAAGCCGCCGCTATGAAACTGATCCAAAAAGCCAATGTGCCAGTGGTGCCAATATATTTTCACGCCAAGAATAGCAAGCTTTTCTATAAATTATCTAAGATCAATGACACGTTTCGAACTGCTAAGTTGCCATCTGAAGTATTCTCACAGAAAAATAGGGTTATCAAGGTAAGAGTAGGTAAGCCCATTTCCATAAAGGATCAACAAGAACACGCGAGCCTGGAAGAGTTCTCTGAATTCTTAAGACGAAAAACCTATATGCTTTCTAACCCTTACCAAGAAAAAGACAAGATACTAAGCAACATTTCATCAAGCCTTAAAGTGCCTAAAATTCCTAAAAAAATTGTGACGCCAATCAGAATCGCAGTGATGGAAAAAGAGGTTGCACAACTGCAAGAAGATGACTATCGCCTCTTGAAAAGTAAGAATTATGAAGTGTATTTGGCCCCTGCAAGCAAGATTCCCAACATACTTCAAGAGCTTGGTCGCTTGCGGGAAATAACCTTTAGGGAAATCGGTGAGGGTACTAATGAAGCCATTGATCTCGATACTTTTGACACCTATTACCATCACATGTTTCTTTGGGACAGTGACAAAAAAATAATTGCTGGCGCTTATAGAATGGGAATGGGCTCGAAAATATTTGAAAAACATGGTATAGATGGCTTCTATCTTCAGGACCTATTTAGGTTCGAACCAGAATTGTACCCAATGATGAGCCAATCCATTGAAATGGGTCGTGCATTCATTATCAAGGAATACCAACAGAAACCCATGCCATTATTCTTGCTTTGGAAAGGAATCGTACATACCACTTTGCGTTTCCCTGAGCATAAGTACTTAATTGGTGGTGTGAGTATTAGTAATCAGTTTTCAAACTTCTCCAAATCCTTGATGATCGAGTTCATGAAATCGCATTATTACGATCCTTATGTGGCCCAATATGTGCACCCTAAAAAAGAGTTCAAGGTAAAACTGAATGATGCGGATAAAGATTTTGTTTTTGATGAAACGGAAGCAGATCTGAATAAGTTTGACAAGATCATTGATGAAGTAGAGCCTGGTAATCTGCGACTACCAGTCCTTCTAAAAAAGTATATCAAGCAAAATGCGAAACTCGTCGCGTTTAATGTAGACCCATTATTCAACAATGCTGTAGATGGTTTGATGTATATCAAGATCGCTGACTTACCAGAAAGTACCGTACGCCCCGTTATGGAAGAATTTCAAGCTGAATTGGAACGTAAGTTCATGGAGAATCATGATAAGTAGAGTTTTTATTTGTCTTTTTATCTTCATAAATGCCTTTCTTGGTTTTTCACAAGGAATCACTGGCGTTGTACTAGATGCCAAAACAAATGAACCTATTGAAAGTGCTTCTGTATATTTTGACAATACAACCATAGGGACTACTACAAACCAAAACGGAGAATTCTTCATTGAATATAATGAGAACATAAATTCATTGCTCATCATTTCCTATATAGGGTATCAAAAGAACTATATCAGCGATTATAAAGAGTCAATTCAATATAAAGTATTATTGAAAAAGGCCATCAACACGCTTGATGAGGTATTTATTACTGATGACGATGGCATGACAAGAGCCATGAAACTAAAACAATTCAAGGCACAATTCCTTGGCTTTTCTAAAAATGCAAAATCCTGTAAGATCTTGAACGAAGAAGACATAATCCTGCGCTATTTCGAGGATGAAAAACAGCTCACTGCCAGCTCGAGAAAACCCATTTTGATCAGAAATAAAAATTTACAATACCTCATTGCCTTCGACCTGAACGAATTCAAGATCGACTATTCTCGTGTAGACATAGAAAACAACCGTTTAAAACCCAAGTTGATATTATATACTGGGACTTCTCGCTACGAAAATCTCGAAGGAAGCGACAAAAAACAAATACTTAAGAATCGACAAAGAGCTTATAAGGGGTCGAGCCTGCATTTTATGCGTGCGCTTGCAAATGGTAGGCTAGAAGATGAGAAGTACTTGCTGTTTAAAAAAGGTGTTGCCGTAAAAGTAGATGATTACATTGCGATCTCTAAAAATGATCATGATGGATCAACTACGGTCAAACTCAAAGAACCTGTGGTGATTTTCTACGATGGCAAACAGTCCCCAATTGAATGTAAATCAGATGAATTTGTCATTGATTTATATGGTAACCATACCCCAATTGAAAAAGTGATTTTTAGCGGACATATGGGAAGCCAAAGATTAGCAGACTCAGTACCTTTAGATTATGATTTTAATAAAAGTAAATAAACAGGGAATATAAGCCGATGAAAAAATCTGCAAGGTCTAGACTGTAATTATTAAAGAAACTTGAAAGAATAATCCCTAAATTTTAATGATTGAATAATAGCACCTTAAATGTAGGAAATATTCTATAAAAAAAGTTGCGGCAAAACCACAAAAATGTTACGCATAACCCGTAAATATTATCACAAATCCGTGTCGTTAATTCGTTATGACACTTTTTTTAAAGGAGTCAGCAAAATTAATTCTAATAGGACTACAGCTTTAACCCATTGATAATTAATTAGTAGCATATTTAATTATCTTTACTAAACGATTCAAAACAAAAACCCAGATATGAGCTTTAAAAAACTTCTTTACCTACTCTTGATCCTTACGTTTGGTTGTAATAACGATGAGGACGATTCTTGCCAATATGATACAACATTGGTTACATTGGAAGTTACGGATTTAACCGAAACCACAGCCAGATTAAACGGAACAGTAAGTATTACTTCTTCTAATTGTGAAGCACCAAGTAATGCAACTCAAGGGTTTGTATATGCTACAAGTACACAACCCACAGTATCCGATAACAAAGTGAATGCGAGTGGCACCGACATTACAGCAGTTATAGAAAATCTTGAGTTGGCAACCACATATTATGTACGTGCTTTTTTAGCCAATGATATAGGTGAGTTTTATGGGAATGAGGTGAGTTTTCAAATTACAGAGTTCGCTACTAATCCAGTATATTTAGACGACAACGGGATTACAGTAAAGGCCAGGGATTGGGCACAAGTAGGCGCTACAGGAGAGATTGATGGTGTATCCTATACCGTTATAGATAGACCAATGCTAGATGCCATGCTTGCTAATAACCAATCTATAGTAAATACCTGTACTACAAGAATTACCGATATGTCCGAGTTGTTTAAAACATACTTTAATTTTAACCAAGATATTAGTTCTTGGGATGTAAGCAATGTAACTTCTACACAAGAAATGTTTTATGGTTATGATGACAATGATTATTTTCTTTTTCCTAGAGGAGAATTTAACCAAGACATTGGCAATTGGGACGTAAGCCATGTGACTGATATGGAAGGCATGTTTATGGGTGCGGCGGCTTTTAACCGAGATATTAGTAATTGGGATGTGAGTCATGTGACTAATATGATAAAAATGTTTTATAACTTCAGTTATGACGGAAGTACTTATGACCCAATAGCAGCTTTTAACCAAGACATTGGGAATTGGGATGTAAGCAATGTGACGAATATGAGAGGTATGTTTTTAGGGACTGCTTTTTTTAACCAGGATTTGAATAATTGGAATGTAAGTAATGTGACAGATATGTCCGAAATGTTTCTTAATGCTATTAGTTTTAACCAAGATATAAATGATTGGGATGTAGGTAATGTGACTAATATGGCAAATATGTTTCAAAGTACTGAGTCATTTAATCAACCTATTGGCAATTGGGATGTGAGTCATGTAACAACGATGACTAGTATGTTTGCCGCTGCTGCCGCTTTTAATCAACCAATTGGCAATTGGGATGTGAGCAATGCGACGAATATAGCGGCTATGTTTTCAAGTGCCATTTCATTTAATCAGCCTATTGGCAATTGGGATGTGAGTCATGTGAACAATATAAGCTATATGTTTATTCGAGCTGATTCTTTTAACCAAGACATCAATTCTTGGGATGTTAGCAGCGTAACAAATATGATTGGAATGTTTAGTGAAACTATTGTGTTTAATCAACCTATTGGTAATTGGGATGTGAGTAATGTGACAGATATGAGAAATATGTTTGAAGATGCTGTTGCTTTTAATCAGCCTATTGGTAATTGGAATGTGAGTAATGTGATTAATATGAGCTATATGTTTATTCGAACTGATTCTTTTAATCAAGACATCAATTCTTGGGATGTGAGTAATGTGACTACTATGGAAAATATGTTTAGTGATACTGCTGCTTTTAATCAACCTATTGGTAATTGGGATGTCGGTAGTGTGGGTAGTATGGGAGAAATGTTTAGTTATGCTTCCTCTTTTAACCAAGATATAGGGAATTGGGATGTGAGCAATGTAACCTCCATGCGTTCGATGTATGATCATGCTTCCTCGTTTAACCAAGATCTTTCTAGCTGGGATGTAATAAGTGTTACTAATTGCAATAATTTCTCAAACTTAGCAATATCTTGGACTCTCTCTCAGCCAAACTTTACAAACTGTACGCCTTAAAACAACTGGTTAGGGTAATGAGTCCTGTCTCCCTTAAATAATAGAGAATCGCAAATCATGATAAGTGATTCTCTTTAACAAACCCTTTAAAATAACCTTTAATTTCCTCCCTCGCCTTCAAAAAAGCGGCATGCTTTTCTTTATCTGTTCCTTGCAATTTAGACGGGTCATAAAAATTATAATGTAAGCGTTTGGCGTTCTTACTTGGGATATAAGGACAATTCTCATTGGCGTGATCACATACCGTGATGATATAATTAAAATCTACACCTTTGTATTCATCTACGTGGTTAGACGTATGGTTGGAGATATCAATGCCATCTTCCTTCATGATCGCCGCGGCTCCAGGATTGATGCCGTGGGTTTCGATGCCGGCACTGTACACTTTATAGCTTCTATTATCTAAAAATTCATTTAAATATGCATGTGCCATTTGGCTTCTACAGGAATTACCTGTGCAGAGTACTAATATGTTTGTCATGATTATGCTCGCGAAATCGAGTATCTTTTTAATTAAACTTCAATTATTAAATAGGTCTCGATACATCCCGATAAATTATTGGGACACTCGAACTAACGGTTATTATTACTTAATGTTTTTACTTCGTCGTTCTAGAAAATGATTGTCGTGCCATTTTCCGTTCAGTTTTCCTATTTTTTCCCTTACACCTACAACACGAAAGCCGCATTTTGTGTGCAGATTGATACTAGATGCGTTTTCTGAAAATATACCCGCTTGTAGGGTCCAAAACCCATGGGTTTCACTTTCAGTAATGAGTTGTTTCAATAGCGTTTCACCAATGCCTTTTCCTTGGTATTCATTCTTTACATAAACACTGACCTCCGCGACACCATTGTAAACTTCTCTCTTAGATGCCGGAGATAATAGGGCGAATCCAACGATGTTATCTTCAATTGTTGCGACTATTCGACAGGTATCTATGTACTTATCATCCCATGTTGACCAATCAGGCACCTCCGTTTCAAAAGTCGCAATTCCGGTGTTGATCCCTTCCGCATAAATTCTGGAAACAGCATCAAAATCTTCCTTGACTAAGGCTCTTAAAATTAAACTCATACTAGTTGGCTAGCAACATCCTCCTCCAGGTGTACAGCAAGAATCATCTGCTTCAGCGCCTACAGTTTCAGGAACACCACATTCTTCTTTTGCTTTACAATCTGTTTTTTCAACAGCCAATTTAACAATCAAGTTGTTATTCTTAATGTCGAAATCGTTCACAAATAGTTGTGCTGTGTGAAAAAGGCTATTCCCATACTCAAATTTGACCTCTGCATCTAGTTCGTAAGGCTTCATGGTGCCCACTTTCTTCAGGATGTCAAGTGCTTTAGAACTGGTCATGAATTCCGTTCGGCCTATTTCAGATGGGCTTTCCCATAACTGTATAATGGTTTCTTTCCAGGCATCTGTACGAGCACCACAATCAACCGAATCAATAGTAAGATGTTTCACCTCTGTTATGTGATAATTAGCGGGTACGATTTGATTTGGCGCATATTCAAATAACAGTGATTTGTCTTGATGTTCTGCGAGTAGTGTTAAAAATTCTTGTGTTTTCATTATGTTTGTTTTTATATGTTATCCGTCCGAGTGAGATAATTAGGTTTCCTTACAAGGAACAGCAATTGGATGTGGTTGTATTAAAAAAGTTATTGAATAGTTCTTGAAATTCTTGAAAGCGTTTCATGTTTAGACAGTAGCAAATACTTTTACCCTTAAATGTACCATCTAAGAGTCCTGCATTATTGATCACTTGTAAGTGTTGTGAAATAGTAGGTTGCGACAACCCAATCTCATCCACAATATCATTGCAAATGCAGGATTCTTGCTTACTAATGTATTGCAGGATGGCGACGCGCGCAGGATGCGCAAATACTTTTGCCATATCTGCTATGGCATTGGCGTCTTTGGTATGAATATGTTCTTTTGTTGCTCCCAAATCACTTAATATTGAATGTTATATTGCAATATTACGATAATACTATTAAACAAAAAAGCCAGAACTATATATTCTGGCCTTTATATCTTTAGAACCAAGGTTTTTTACCCACTTGGTATGTGTTGTAAAATTCTTCGTCAGACTTGGTGAGATAGATGATTCCTTCTATAAGACCAACTATTCCAGCAAGACTTGCTCCTATGCCACAAGTGAAAAATCCAAGTACTATTGTCACCGCTAAAAGAATGATGCCTTCCTTATTATACCCTAATATAAACTTATGAACTCCGAGTGATCCTAATAAAATAGCCAATACACCAGCCAAGACCTTCTTGTTCTCTCCAGAATTGAAAGTATCCTTAACACCATCTGAAAATTCCTTAGCAGTTTCTTTGGCATCATCAGCAAATTCTGAAGCCTTTTCTTTTGCTTCGCCAGCAAACTCTTTTGCTTTCTCTTTAGCCTCACCAGCCATTTCACCTGCCTTGTCCGCTGCTCTTTTAGCACCTTCTTTAGCACCATCTAACATATCGTCTAGATCGTCCCCTAAATTTTTATCGTCTGCCATTCTTAATTTTCTTTAATTGGTTAGAAGATTAAAGATACTAAAAAATATGATTTATTGGAAGGCTGAATCCACTGGTTCCCAGAGTTCTATTTTGTTACCATCATTATCCAGGATATATCCGAATTTACCGTACTCATACTCTTCAACATCACCAACAACAGTTACGCCTTCGTCCTTTAATGCGGCTAATAATTCATGTAGGTTCTCAACGCGATAGTTGAACATGAAATCCTTCTTTGAAGGCTCATAGTATTTGGTGTCGGCCGCCATAGGGCTCCATTGTGTTGAACAATCCTTACCCTCTTTATCCTTCCACCAAAACGTACACCCATAATCATCCGTATTGAATCCTAAGTGCGTTTTATACCAATCTTTCGTTGCTTTTGGGTCCTTAGTCTTGAAAAACAATCCCCCAATACCTGTTACTCGTTTTTTCATATCTATTTCTTTTTTAGAACCGTTTCATAAATATCGATATATTCCTCTACCGTCATTTTGGTGCATAAATCCGCTATAAGATCGTATGGGATATCCACTATTTTCTTGAAGCGGATACAACTTTTGCCCATATCTAACTTGCTTTTGCAATGTTTAGGGTACTCAGCTATGAACCAGTCATGTAATTCAGGCCTGCTATATAACCCACTATGATATAAATTGATCGAGTTCTTTTGTGATGCAAAACTCATGAAAGATAATGGTGTTTTTGGGTCACAATGATAGCCATCTGGATATATGGAATGTGGCACAACATACCCTATCATTCCATAAATCATAACTTCTTCAAAACCTTTTGGTAAATTTTCGTTTATGGTTTTTCGCAATTTCTTTAAAGCGCTTTGCCGTTCTTCGGGCACCTGACTTATATAATCTTCTGGAGTGTCTGCTTTATACTGCATAATTTCACTTTTTACGTTGAAGTATCAATCCTGATATCAATGACATAATGAAGCCAATAATTATAACACTCGCGAACATCAAGAACGCCATGAGTCCTGAACCGCCATATTCTGTCATTTGTTTAGTTAGTTCAGCGCTTTTGATCTTGAATTCTTCGGGAGACAGTGTTTTTTCCATGTTTTCCAAAGACTGCGCTAAGTACTCTGTTACAAAATCAGGATTGATTTGTGTAGTATACAAATAGTCAAAAAGGGCAACACCTGCGGCGGCGAATAACGCTATAAGCATCCCTATACCTAGTGCCTTCCCTAAAGATACAGCA
>CBESOB010000001.1:0-46597 GCA_965530995.1 uncultured Flavobacteriaceae bacterium | reverse complement strand
TTACAACCGATGGTATGAGCATTGCCTGCTCAAAAATGGCGCCTTTACCATCAAAGGCAGGAATTAAATTATCTACATATATCAACCCAAATACCACAAAAGTTATGGTAAATAGTAAAGTGAGTGTGATTTGATTTCCGAATATTAAGCGACATGACCAGAATTCCAATGGAGGCGAAACAAATTCACTTTCTATGTGACTATAAATTCAATTGATTGTAGTGGAAGTAATATACTTCTTTGGCGTCGTACCATACTTTTTTTTGAACGCCGCAATAAAATGACTTGCTGTACTATAGCCGACTTTAAGGCCAACTTCATTGACGTTGTGGTCACCGGATTCCAACAGTTTTCGAGCGACTTCCATTTTATAATCAAATAAGAAACTATATACCGAATCTCCATAGATCTGTTTAAACCCTTCCTTCAGTTTTTTTAAGCTCAATCCAATTTCATGGGCCAATTCCTGCAAACTTGGAGGTTCAGCCATTCTAGAAATGACGATATCCTTGGCCATCCTGATTTTTGCAACATTAGTTTCATCTACTAAAAAAGGACATTGCTCTATATTGGCATCCTCCGTTCTATTGAAGTACAAACTCAATAATTCGTATGACTTACCTTTAAAGTATAGATTTTTTATGGTTGGGTTAAGATTGTAATTAATCAACTGATTAAGAACAATGGCCATCGAAGGTGATATCATACCATCTTTATAGTACTTTTTGTCCTTATTGTCATCACTTAAAAATGTAATATAATCTGCCTCTTGTGAAAACAATCCGTGAAATTTCTTGATTGATATCAATATGGTTACCAACCAAGAATTTGGATTCACTTCTAAATGAATTGGCAAATCCCTTTGAGGGTTATAAAGCAATAGGGATTTTTCTTCTACAATATCCAATAAATAACGTCCCTCATTGAAGTTAAATTTACTCGAACCCTTAAGACAAAAATGAAACTGGATAAAATTACTATCTAAATCTTTTTCAACAACTTCAATGGCGTTAGATAGATTCTTGTAGGTCAGGACATAAAAACCTTCTTCGACTTTTGTTTCAAAATATGACCCTTCAGCGACATTTTTTTGTAATTGATTCCTTTGGGAATTGTTGTTGTTATTTAAGTTCATTCTAATCTAATTTTAGCCAAATCAATAGTACGACTGCGAAAATATGATATTTATCATTCTTTTAGAATAAATAAAGTTAAAAACCACAAACGACACTAAAAGTTCTTAGAGCGTTATTTTTAGACTTTTACACATTCTATTTTTGTTGAAGAATTACAGATCAGGTAATGGAGCAATATAATATATCTAAAGGAACATCCTTTTATGCCATCGGTTTAAGCTATAAGAAAGCAGATGCCGAAATTCGTGGGCGCTTTAGTTTGGATGATGGCTCAAAAATCATCTTACTTCAACAAGCAAAATCTGCTAACATTGAAAGCCTAGTTGTAACTTCGACATGCAATAGGACAGAAATCTATGGATTTGCCCAACATCCTTTCCAACTCATCCAATTACTTTGTGATAATACCAAAGGTACGGTGGAAGAATTCCAGAAAGTGGCTTACATTCATAAGAGTGGAGCCGCAGTATCTCATATGTTTCGAGTGGGTTCTGGACTCGATAGTCAAATTCTTGGTGATTTTGAGATTATCAGTCAAATAAAAACAAGTGCAAAACTCTCTAAAAAGCATGATTTATTGAATTCATTCATTGAACGATTAGTAAATTCAGTGATTCAGGCTAGTAAGCGCATCAAAACGGAAACGGAAATTTCTTCCGGAGCAACTTCCGTATCTTTTGCCTCAGTTCAATACATTATGAGGGAAGTAGAAAACATATCAAATAAGAACATCCTATTATTCGGCACCGGTAAAATCGGTCGTAATACTTGTGAAAATTTAGTAAAACACACTAATAACCAGAAAATCACACTAATAAATAGAACCAAGGACAGGGCAGAAAAAATTGCTGGAAAATTCAATCTTATAGTCAAGGACTATGCTAACCTTCAAGAAGAAATCAATGAAGCTGATGTCTTGATTGTAGCAACAGGCGCACAAAATCCAACAATAGATAAACAGATCATTCAAACAGATAAAGAATTATTGATTTTGGATCTTTCCATTCCAAAAAATGTCCATCATAATGTCTCAGAATTGAATAATGTTTCCTTGACTCATCTGGATTATTTATCTCAGATCACAGATGAGACCCTTGAGAATAGAAAGAAACACATACCTTTGGCTGAAAACATTATCGAAGAGGTAAAAAGCGAATTCAATAGTTGGCTAGAGACCAGGAAATTTGCACCAACCATAAAGGCTTTAAAACATAAGTTGCTAGATTTCGCAACTACTGAATTGGATAATCAGCGAAAGAAGCAATCTAATTTTAATGAAGAACAGGCAGAATTGATTAGCAATAATATTATCCAGAAAATTACGAATCATTTTGCACATCATCTTAAAGATGACAACATATCCACAGATGAGAGTTTGGAACTCATAAAAAAAGTATTCCAGTTAGAAGAAGCTTCAAACGATGTCTAGAACTATAAGAATTGGCACGCGTGATAGCGAGTTAGCACTATGGCAAGCCACGACCATACAAGAAATATTAGAAGGACTAGGACATGAAACCACTTTGGTGCCTGTAAAATCTACAGGTGACCTCAACCTCAACAAACCCATTTATGAGCTCGGCATTACCGGTGTTTTTTCAAGAACATTAGATATTGCCATGCTCAATGATGATATTGACATTGCTGTACACTCTCTCAAAGATGTACCGACAGTATTGCCAAAAGGAATCGTTCAAGCCGCTGTTATAAAGCGCGGCAATGTGAGAGATACTTTGGTATTCAATAAGAATGAAGAATTCCTAGCACAAAGAAATGCCGTCATTGCCACAGGAAGCTTAAGACGCCGTGCACAATGGCTAAATCGTTATCCTACCCACACCATTGTTGATTTACGTGGTAATGTAAATACAAGGCTTGAAAAACTGGAAGACCATGACGATTGGAATGGTGCCATTTTCGCTGCTGCAGGTATTGGTAGATTGGATATACGGCCCGAAGATGCCGTTAATCTTGATTGGATGATTCCAGCACCCGCGCAAGGCGCCATTATGATTACTGCATTAGAAGAAGATGAAGAAATTCAAGCCATCTGTGCTGAAATAAATCATGAAGAAACTGAAATATGCACTGGTATTGAACGCAAATTCCTTAATTTATTAGAAGGCGGTTGCACTGCACCTATTGGAGCTTTGGCATATATCAAAGATGAGAAAGTATTCTTTCAAGGTGCATTACTAAGCACTGACGGAAGTAAGAAGATAGAAGTCACTCGTGAAGTCAATTTAGAAGACAAAGATGAGATTGCTCAATGGTGTGCAGACTTCATTATTGAACGTGGCGGAAAACGATTGATGGATGACATGATCCGTTCAGAAAAGCAAACGAACATCTATTCTACAAAGGCCTTGACTGAAGGTCAATCGCAATTGATGAATAAGGACATTGTCGTTGAAAGCTCTGATTTCATCCAAATAAAATTCAATAGGATAGCACCGCACTTATTGAAATCTGAAATCAGGAATGTTATCATTACCAGTAAAAATTCTGTAGAATCCTTAACGACTGGTTTTTCAGCGGATCAATTAAAATTCAAGAATATTTATTGTGTAGGTCGCCGTACAAAAAAACTGATTGAAAGCAAAATAGGGAAAGTCACTCATTCTGAGCGAAACGCCAAACGACTCGCTGAGCACTTGGTAGATCATTTGGAAGGAACCGAAGTCACTTATTTCTGTAGTGATCTGCGATTGGATGACCTACCATCCATTCTAAAGAAAAACAATATCGTTGTGAACGAGATCGAAGCCTATCAAACAGCTTATGCCTCTAAAAAGATCAATGACAAAATTGAAGGTGTGATGTTTTACAGTCCTTCGACAGTGCAAAGCTTCATTCTGGAAAACAGATCAGACAAAATAGCATTCTGTATTGGCGAGTCCACGGCCAATGAAGCAAAAAAGCATTTCAAGGATGTACGAATTGCTAAAGTGCCAACCGTTGAGAGCGTGATTGAATTGGTGAATGAACATTATTTATAGTTGCCATTCCTGCGAAAGCAGGAATTCACTTGAATATGATAAAGTTTAAATTTAAAAGATTCCTGCTTTTGCAGGAATGACAGTAACATGATAAAGAACGATTTATTTTTAAGAGCCCTAAAAGGAGAAACGGTAGATCGCCCACCTGTCTGGATGATGCGCCAAGCAGGTCGTTATTTGCCAGAATTCATGGAAATTAAGGCCAAGTACGATTTCTTTACACGTTGCCGGACACCAGAACTTGCAAGTGAGATCACAGTACAACCCATTCGTCGTTATGGTATGGATGCCGCCATCTTGTTCTGCGATATTCTGGTAATCCCACAAGCTATGAACATTGAAGTGCAAATGAAACCGGATTTTGGGCCTTATTTACCAAATCCTGTACGCTCTCAAAAAGATGTGGACAATGTTATCGTACCAGATGTCACTATTGAACTTGATTATGTCTATCAAGCCATAAAAGCCACGAAGGAAAAACTGAATAATGACATCCCATTAATTGGATTTGCGGGCTCTCCATGGACAATTTTATGTTACTGTGTTCAGGGTCAAGGTAGTAAGAATTTTGACAAGGCAAAGCAATTCTGTTTCACAAACCCCATTGCAGCCCATGAGTTGCTTCAGAAAATAACAGACACTACTATTGCGTACCTCAAGGAAAAAGTGAAAGCGGGTGTGGATGCCGTGCAAGTATTTGATAGTTGGGGAGGAATGTTATCTCCAGTAGATTATCAAGAATTCTCTTGGCAATATATTCAGCAGATCATTAACGCGTTAAAAGATGAGGCACCAGTTATTGCCTTCGGCAAAGGCTGTTGGTTTGCTCTTAACGAAATGTCAAAATCTGGAGCAGCTGCATTAGGAGTTGATTGGACATGCTCGGCAAGAAACGCACGTTACTTAACAGGTGGCAATATTACACTTCAAGGTAATTTTGACCCAACACGTTTATTCTCTCCGCCTTCTGAAATCAAGAAAATGGTGCATCAGATGATAAACGATTTCGGAAAAGATAAATACATCGTAAATTTAGGACATGGTATTTTGCCAAACATTCCGTTGGATAATGCCAAGGCATTCATTGATGCAGTAAAAGAATTCCCTTCTTGATCTTCCCAAAGGGAAGAAGCCATTAAGAGGGAAAATATAAAAGTTCTCTTTCCTCGGGAAAGGGCTAGTGATAGGATGATTAACAACATTATTAAAGGCATACAAGCATATACCGGAACCTTCGGTCTGATTTCCAAGCTCGGTCTCTGGAAGTACTTTGGCATTCCTGTTTTAATTAGTCTAGTAACTGCTATCTCCATTGGTTTTTTGGCCTATGGATTGTCAGATAACATAGGAGCTTTCATTGCTAGAATATGGGTTTGGGATTGGGGAAAAGAGACATTCACCACCATTAGTGAAGTTATTGGTGGAATAACAGTAATAGCGATAGGGCTTATTGTTTATAAGCACATTATCATGGCATTGTCTGCCCCATTTATGAGTCCCGTTTCTGAAAAAATAGAACGTCATCTTCTAGGTCTGGACTCTAAGGAAAAGCATATTCATAGAAACACATCATTCAAGGAACAATTGTGGCGTGGTATTAGGATCAATGTTAGGAATCTGTTGAAGGAATTATTGTTAACGATTCCTATATTACTCATCAGTTTTATTCCGTTGATTGGGTTCCTCTCTACTATTTTGTTGTTTTTGGTTCAAGCCTATTATGCTGGATTTGGTAATATGGATTATACCTTGGAGCGCCATTTTAAATATCGAGAGAGTATCAATTTTGTTGGAAAGAATAAAGGCATTGCCATTGGCAATGGGATTGTTTTCATGCTCTTTTTATTGATTCCCGTAATTGGTATTGTTCTGGTTCTACCTCTTTCAGTCACGGCTGCATCAACTAAGACTATAGAACTGCTAAAGGCAGGGAATCATTTAGTAATTGACAAGGAATGATCGCTATTGCAGACTACCATATAAATCCAATACAGATAGAAGACGCTTGGAGTCTTTGCAATTTTGCGAATTCCAATGAAGACCGACTGAAGCTTTATTTTCCGAAGACTCTTGAACAAACTATCACACCTACATTGTCAAAAAGCTTTGTACAGAAAACGGTGAAACAATTCAATTCTAAAGAAGAGTTGTTATTCACGATCAAGCAAGAATCATCGAACGAGCTAGTCGGGTTAGTTTATATTAAAGAATTGGATGTAGATAAAAAACAAGCTGAGTTCGCATATGCCATTGGATATCCTTTTGAAGGAAAAGGGGTAATGAGCAAAGCGGTAAAAGCGCTTTCAAAATATGCTTTTGAGGATTTGAAGTTAAAAACACTACAGATCATCGTTCATGAAAGTAATATCGGAAGCGTTAAAGTAGCTTTAAAATGTGGTTATACATGGGTGAAAACGATGCGTCATGAATTCACACCAACTAATGGAGCTCCATTGGATATGGAACTTTACGAATTAACATATGAAAGATAAGTTTTATCAATATATACAAGAGTTACAGGATAGCATTACTTCAGAGCTAGAAGCAATGGATGGCAAAGCCCAATTTCAAGAAGATATTTGGAAACGACCAGAAGGTGGCGGTGGGAGAACACGCGTCATAGAGAATGGCGATGTATTTGAAAAAGGAGGTGTCAACATATCAGCTGTACATGGCAAACTGCCAGAAAGTATGCAATCCTATTTTGGTGTTAAAGATGCTGATTTTTTTGCCTGCGGTTTAAGTCTAGTTATACATCCTAAAAGCCCTATGGTTCCAACGGTTCACGCAAATTGGCGCTATTTCGAGATGTATGATCAAAATGGAAAGATCGTTGATCAATGGTTCGGCGGAGGGCAAGACCTTACCCCATACTATTTGTTTGAAGAAGATGCCGTTCATTTTCATGAAACTTGTAAAATAGCCTGTGACAAACACAATCCGGAATTCTACCCAAAATACAAAGCCAGATGTGATGAGTATTTTTACAATTCACATAGAAACGAAGGTCGTGGCATTGGTGGTTTGTTCTTCGATCATTGCAAAGCATCCAATGACATGTTCATGGAAAATTGGTATGATTTTGTCACAGAAGTAGGTAATAGCTTCCTTGATGCATATCACCCAATAGTTGAAAAAAGAAAGAAATTGCCATATACTAAAGAGCAACGGGACTGGCAAGAAATACGTCGTGGACGATATGTCGAATTCAATTTAGTACATGACAAAGGCACTTTGTTTGGCCTGAAGACCAACGGGCGCATTGAAAGTATCTTAATGAGTTTACCGCCTCATGTACAATGGCATTACAACTACCATCCTAAGACAGGGAGTGAAGAAGGAAAATTAATTGATGTTTTAAAAAAACCAAAAAACTGGGTTTAATATGTATCCATTACAGAGAAATAGACGATTAAGACAGAGTGCAAGCATTCGTGCGTTGGTTAGTGAAACAGTCATTACGCCTAACGATTTCTTGGTGCCCCTGTTTGTCGTAGAAGGCAAAGGTATAAAAGAAGAGATCGCTTCCATGCCGAACTACTACCGTTTTAGTTTAGACCTGCTTGAAAAGGAAGTGAAGGACCTTTGGAAATTCGATCTAAAAGCTGTTTTACTCTTTGTGAAAGTACCAGACAATCTAAAAGACAATTCAGGAACAGAAGCACTCAACCCTGAAGGGCTCATGCAACGTGCTATAAAAATCGTAAAAAATGCCTGTCCAGATATGTTGGTGATGACCGATGTGGCGCTCGATCCATACTCGTCTTTTGGGCATGATGGCATCGTGCACAATGGACAAATACTGAATGACGAAACTAATGCCCTATTGGCAGAAATGAGCTTATCTCATGCCCGAGCAGGCGCTGATTTTGTAGCGCCTAGTGATATGATGGATGGTCGCATTTTCGAGATTCGGTCATTATTGGAAGATGAAGGATTCCACAATACCGGAATCATGAGTTATTCGGCAAAGTATGCGTCGGGGTTCTATGGCCCATTTCGAGATGCATTGGATTCGGCTCCTGTCAATGCAAAAGATGTTCCTAAAGACAAGCAAACCTATCAAATGGATCCTGCGAATCGCGATGAAGCCATTCGTGAAACCCTACTGGATATTAAGGAAGGTGCGGATATTGTCATGATAAAACCGGGATTGTGTTATTTGGATATTGTAAGAGATATAAAAAATGCTGTTGATGTTCCTGTTGCAGTCTATCAAGTATCCGGAGAATATGCCATGCTGAAAGCGGCTGCTGAAAAAGGCTGGTTAGACCACGACGCCGTCATGTTGGAGCAAATCACATCAATCAAAAGAGCAGGGGCCAATATCATAGCCAGTTATTTTGCGAAGGATGTTGTGAAATTGATTTCATAACTTGTTCTTTCAATTTGAGAATTGAATTCATGTACAAAGTAATTTTTCTTTTTTTCGTCATGTGTTTTTGGGGTCACCTGCAAGGACAAACTCATCATGATGCCCTCGTATACGGCACGCCTGAAGACGTTGGTCTGGATGCCACTCAAATCCAGACAAAAGTAGATTCCATAATGACACTTGGTATTGCGAAAAAGGCCTTCCCCGGTGCACAATTGCTTGTTGCCAAAAATGGCAAGATAATTTTTCATAAAGCCTATGGATATCATACCTATGACAGCATTCAAAACGTAGCTCTCAATGACATCTATGACCTTGCTTCAGTTACTAAAATAGCTGGGGCCTTACCTGCCATCATGAAGCTATACGACGAGGGCAAACTTGATTTGGATACACCATTTAGTAGTTATTGGAAACCGTGGAAAAGACACGCAGACAAGAAAGACCTTACACTTCGTGAAATTCTATCGCATCAAGCCGGGCTTAACCCATACATTGTTTTCTTGAATGATGTCATGAGAAGAGACAAGCTGAAAAAACGTTTTTTAAGACATAAACCTAGCAAACGTTTTAGCTATCAAGTTTATGACAGTCTTTACGTCAATAAGCATTTCAAGAAAAAGATATATCGCAAAATAAAACGATCTAAAATAAGCAATGATAAAGTATACAAATACTCTGGCTTGAGTTTCTTGATTTATCCTGGCTTGATTGAAAATATAACCGGTGAATCCTATGAAGCGTATCTTCAAGATAATTTTTATCGCCCACTTGGATTGTTTACACTGGGATTCAATCCTAGATCCAAGAATTTTAAGAACGTCATTGTTCCTACAGAAGTTGACACGATCTTCAGGAAAACCCTCACTAGGGGCTGGGTTCACGATGAAAATGCGGCATTATTAGGTGGTTTTTCCGGAAATGCCGGTCTCTTCGGAACTGCTAACGACCTCGCAATTCTCATGCAAATGTATATGCAAAAAGGAATTTATGATAACAAACGTTATCTTAAGGAATCTACGATCAACGAGTTCATTAAAATCCAATACCCAGACAATGATAACCGACGTGGGTTGGGATTTGACAAGCCATTGATCGGTAATGACACTCTGTCAATTACAAAATCCTATCCAGCGCCTCAGGTAAGTCCTGAAAGTTTTGGTCATGCGGGTTTCACCGGAACATTTGTGTGGGCCGACCCCAAAGAGCAATTGGTTTTCATCTTCCTATCCAATCGTGTATATCCTTCAAGAACTCATCGAAACATCTATAATTTGAACATTCGACCTGCTTTGCAACAAGTGTTTTATACGACCTTAAAGACCAAAAGCTAATTGCTAAATAATCTGTACTTTTGAATTCAGAAAACTTTCTATGAGCTTACTCATTTTTTACGCTGTAATTTCTATTTTCTTTTCGTTTTTATGTTCAATTTTAGAGGCTGTGCTTCTAAGTGTGACCCCAACGTTCATTAACGTAAAAGTAAAAGAAGGCAAGGCCTATGCAAAAAACCTCGAGGTTCTTAAAAAGGATGTCGATAGACCGTTGATAGCAATCTTGACACTCAATACTATCGCACATACCGTTGGTGCTATTTTAGTTGGAGTACAAGCTGAAAAAGTATTTGGTAATGGCAACAATTCCATTTTTATCGTATCCGCGGCAATGACCTTATTGATATTGGTGCTTTCAGAAATAATTCCAAAAACGATTGGAGCGACCTATTGGAAGGGGTTGGCTAGTTTTACATCCATGGCGCTGAATGTTTTGATATTTCCTTTAAAATGGACTGGACTTCTTTGGTTGATGCAACTCACGACTAAACTTATTGGTGGTAGTGGTCATCCTGGAAGCGTATTGAGTCGTGAAGATTTTGGTGCGATGACGGACATTGCCCATGAAAAAGGCGTTTTTGCAGAGTCTGAGCGGAATTTCATTAAGAACTTATTGACCTTCAAGGAAGTTCGTGCCAAAGATATCATGACACCAAGAACAGTCATGAAAATTGAAGATGAAACAACAACAGTAAAGGCCTTTTTCGATGCCAACCAAACTCTTCGTTTCTCTAGAATACCTGTTTTCAGCGATTCACCCGATAATATTACTGGGCTTGTTCTAAAAGATGAAGTCTATAAGGAAATGGCAAATGACAATGGTCACAAAAAACTGGCAGATATAAAGAGGAATATCATTATTATAAATCGTGACATTGCTATCCCCGGTCTTTTCGAACAATTGGTAGAAAACAGGAATCATATGGCACTCGTCGTTGATGAATACGGGTCTGTAAGCGGATTAGTAACGATGGAAGATGTTATAGAAACTTTATTAGGATTGGAGATCATGGACGAAAGTGATAATGTTGCAGACTTACAAATGTTGGCAAGGAAAAGCTGGGAAACACGGGCTAAGCGTCTTGGCTTATTAGAAGAAACAAAGCCTGATGAACCAAAATAAAAAACTCGGTCTTGAAACAAGACCGAGTTTTTTCGCTAATAATCAACTGTAAAATCAGCTATTACCAATTACTATTTCTAGACTCCTTTATCAAGCTGAATTTATTATTAAAGTATCTATCAAATAATTGAATGACCTTTTTAGTTCTGTTATTGTCTCTTATTTCACCTCTTTTAAGTGCTGCCTCATCAATGTTGGATACAAGATCACCGTTCCAATTGAAATTAACACCTGTTATGGTTACTCTATAACGTCCATTTTTCTTTTGTAAGTATCCTGTGTATTTTCCTCCAGGTTTCAAATAACTTGGATAATTTGATTTTTTATAGCCATGTGCCCCTAATTCATTGGCGCTATCAAAATTAAAAGTGAAGATAACTTCTTCCCTGACAATGTATATTTTTTCGTAATTTCCATGCGCACGCAGTGATTCGTATAATTCGAAAACTGATTGCTCACTATTATAGACCTTTTGCCATATCAAGTTATTGCTTTCAATCTTAAAATTATGGTTAGGGCTGATGAAAGTGAATGATGAAAATACAAATGCAGAGAGAATAAGTAGGGATTTCATTATTAATAGATTTGGGATTACTAACATAGATAAAAAATGTATTTCGTCCAATTAAACAGTCGTTTAATCGATGAAATACATTGTTTTTTAATAAACTAAAGAGAAACATATTTTAATTGAATGAAAAATGCAATCATAAACACACCATTAGGTCCTGCTAAAATAGAAGGCGATAAGAACGGAGTTAAGACAATCACTGTGCTGAACGAAGAATTAATCCTTTCAGACAATCTTCCAGAAGAGTTGGCTACTTGTGCTTCTCAACTTAATGAGTATTTTGAGGGAAAGCGCAAAGAATTCAACTTTAAGATTAATCCTAATGGTACAGATTTTCAAAAAAAAGTTTGGGATGCCCTTTTGGCAATTCCATATGGAAAAACACTATCCTATCTCGAGCTTTCAAAACAATTAGGTAATGTTAAGGCAATTCGAGCAGTTGCCAATGCTAATGGGAAGAATCCTTTGTGGATTGTTGTGCCATGTCATCGAGTCATTGGTACTGACGGGTCTTTGACCGGCTATGCTGGCGGTCTTCATAGAAAAAAGTGGTTGCTCGATCATGAAAATCCAGTAAAACAACAATCTTTATTTTAATAATATTACTAACTTGTAGAAAATTTACTATATGCGGTTCATTAAGAAATTATTCAAAGTTTTGGCTATTGTCCTTTTATTCACTGTAGGTATCCTTTATATAACTGATACAGATTACCTGCTAAAAGCAGTTCGGACCATCTATATGAGCGGGCACAAAACTGCTTTTCTAGATGACTATAAAAAATTCGACAACCGGATAATTGAAAATGACATAACACAGCCTTGGCCTAATCACGAAAATTATAACTCGGTTACAGAAACTGATGAGCTTATTACATCCAATAATGCGTATGGTACTGTGGCATATGTTATTATTAAGAATGATAGTATATGGTTCGAGAATTATTACGATGGCTATGGAGCGAATTCAAAAACCAATTCGTTTTCTATGGCTAAAAGTTACGTTTCTGGATTAATGGGCAAAGCCATTATGCAGGGGAAGATCAAAAATTTAGATCAGCCAGTCAGTGACTTCATCCCAGAATTCAGTGAAGGTAAGGCTGCAAAAATGACTGTTGGGGATCTATCCAGTATGGCGTCGGGTACTAATTGGGATGAAGCCTATTACTCACCCTTATCCATAACCACAAGAGCGTATTTTGATGATGATCTTGAAAAGGTCATGCTAGGATTAAAGGTCGTAGAAGACCCTGGACAAAAATTCAAATATTCTAGTGGTGATACACAGATATTAGCTATGGTCATAGAAAAAGCCACTGGTAAGAAAATATATGATTACTTGTCCGAGAGTTTCTGGAAACCCCTTGGTTGTGAGAATTCCACATTATGGCAAGTGGATAGCGATGATCATGACCTTGTGAAGGCCTATTGTTGTATTGCCAGTAATGCCAAGGATTTTGCGCGTTTTGGTAAGCTTTATAAAGATCATGGTAAATGGCAGGGCAAAGAACTTCTTGATTCGGCTTTTGTATCTAAATCGATAAGACCTCGATTTGCAGAAAGCCCTCAATACGGTTATGGATGGTGGTTAAAAAACCAATTAGGAAAAGATTTTTTTATGATGCGTGGTCATTTAGGTCAATATGTTATTGTACAACCTGAAGACAATGTGATCATTGTGCGTTTAGGTCATCAAAAATCGCCGGATGCTGGTATAGGATCTTATACTAAGGATATTTCCATATACATTGAAGAAGCATATAAAATGCTGAATCAAAAATCTTAATGTTTTGTTATTTAACAGCTTGTTACGTTGAGTAGATAAGCAATTGCTTTTTTTTAAAACAACCAATAAGTCATGAAAAAATTCATCGCTCTTTTATTTTGTTCAATACTATCTATCGTAAACTCTTTTTCACAAGAAAAACAAGAGTTAAGGAACTTAGACTTCGAATCCGTTTCCGACAACAAGCCAATAGGTTGGAAAAATTTTGGAAGCTCGGATTATTCCATTTCAATCGATACTAAGATTGCCAAGAATGGGAATAATTCTGCGTTTATTGAGTATGATGGCAATTCATCCGACTTTAAGGCTTGGGCCTATAACATTCCTGCAGATTACGGTGGAAAGAAAATCAAGCTTACCGGTTACATCAAAACTGAAAACGTAACTGATGGCTATGCAGGACTTTGGATGCGTATTGATCCTCAAGTCGCTTTTGATAACATGAATAATCGCGGTGTAAAAGGTACTTCGGACTGGAAGAAATACGAAATAGAATTAGACTTAAAACCTTCTCAAGCCAGACTAATTGTTGTCGGTGGTCTTTTGGTTGGGAAAGGTAAAATGTGGATTGATGACCTCAAAATTACGATAGATGGGAAATCATTAGAAAACGCCCCAGAAAAAGAGCTATTACCAGCAGCAAAAGATTCTGAATTCAATACTGGGTCGAAAATAATAATTCCAGAGCTAAACAATCAGATAATTACTGATCTTGACCTTCTAGGAAGAGTTTGGGGGTTTTTAAAGTACTATCATCCCGAGGTCGGAAAAGGCAATTACAACTGGGATTTTGAATTGTTCCGAATGATGCCTGATTATATAAAGGCTTCAGACAAAGTAGCCCGAGATACTATGCTATTGAAGTGGATCGAAAAATATGGAGGTATCGCAGAATGTAAATCGTGCAAAGAAACTCCTGAAGATTCTTTCTTAAAGCCAGATCTGAAATGGATGGATAGTAATGCTCTTTCCCCAGATTTAAAAGCGAAACTGAAATACATTCAAAAGAACAGACATCAGGGTGATCACTTTTATATTGGCATGACCGCTAATGTTGGCAATCCTGAATTCAAGAATGAAAGAGCATATATTGATATTGGTGTGTATCCTGATGATGGATTTCGTTTGCTGACACTATTCAAATACTGGAACATAATTCAATATTATTTCCCATACAGGCATTTGATGGACAAGGATTGGAGTACCACCTTGACAGAGTACATACCTAAATTCATCAATGCAAAAAACGAACTCGAATTTGAGTTAGCGGCAATTCAACTCATTGGAGATGTAAAAGACACACATGCCAATCTCTGGGGAGGAAATAATGCCATACAAGATCAAAGAGGTGAATTCTTCCCACCTGTTCATGTTCGATTCATTGAGGGTCGATTAGTGGTCACTGATTATTACAACCCAGAAATGAAAAAATCTATTGGTTTAGAATTAGGCGATGTGATCACCAAGATCAATGGGAAAACAATTGAGGATCTTGTCAAAGAAGTCAACCCGTATTACCCTGCATCCAATCAACCTACGCGCTTACGTGATATTTCGGCCGATTTGCTAAGATCAAACTCAAATACCATTTCTATAAATTATATCAGAAAGCAAAAAGAAGAAAGCAAAGAGCTATCATTGTTTGAAAAAAATAAACTCGATTACTACAGATGGTATAGACGTGATCCTGAAGGCAAAAGCTATAAAATGCTCGACAACAATATTGGTTATGTTACTCTGAAAAATATTAAGCTAGAAGATATTGAAGAGATAAAAGCACAATTTATTAACACTAAAGGTATTGTTGTAGATATTCGAAATTATCCTTCCGCGTTCACACCCTTTCTTCTAGGTTCATATTTCACTTCGGATCATGCTCCATTCGTTAAATTCACGAATGGCAATGTCGATAACCCTGGGGAATTCACTTTTGGTAAAGATCTTTCGATTTCTGCCAAGGGCAAAACCTACAAAGGCAAAGTAGTAGTTATAGTAAATGAACTTACACAAAGTAGTGCAGAATATACTAGCATGGCATTCAGGGCTGGCGATAATGTAACCATCCTGGGAAGCACAACTGCCGGTGCAGATGGTAATGTATCCAGAATAACGCTTCCTGGGGGATTAAATACCATGATCTCTGGTATAGGTGTTAATTATCCTGATGGGACAGAAACGCAGCGTATTGGTATAGTACCAGACGTTGAAGTGCTTCCTACGATTGAAGGGATAAAGAACGGAAAAGATGAACCATTAGAAAAAGCATTGGACATCATTTTAAAAAATATTGGAGCTAGCAATAAAATAAAAGATTGACGATGATCAGTAAACTCAATTTGGAAAACATATTGTTCTTAGACATTGAAACGGTTCCTGAAACTCGGCATTTTTCTGAATTAACGAAGGAAAAACAGGAACTCTGGGACGCTAAATCGCAATACCAGCGAAAGGATGAATTCACTGCTGATGAATTTTATCCTCGAGCAGGCATTTGGGCAGAATTCGGAAAAATTGTTTGTATTTCCGTTGGGTATTTTAATCTCGATGATGATATAAGGGCTTTCAGGGTAACATCATTCTTTGATGACGAGGTGAAAATCCTTAAAGATTTTAAGAACCTGCTAATGTCACATTTCAGTCAAGTCAAACATCTGCTTTGTGCCCATAATGGTAAAGAATTCGACTTCCCTTACATTGCACGGCGCATGATCATTAACGGTATCGAATTGCCATTTAAATTAAACCTCTTTGGTAAGAAACCATGGGAAGTACCTCATCTGGATACTATGGAACTATGGAAATTCGGGGACTATAAAAACTACACCTCCTTAAAGCTCATGGCAAATGTCCTTAATATACCTTCGCCTAAAGATGATATTGATGGTAGTGAAGTTTATGGTGTGTTCTATGAAGAAAAAAATATTGATAGAATCGTGACTTACTGTGAGAGAGATACCATCACAGTTGCGCAAATACTTCTTCGCTTGCGAGGTAATGAAATTCTACAAGACACTGAAATCATTCATAAATAAAAAAAGTCCAGGTCTAAGACCTGGACTTTTTCTTTAAAAATCGGGTTATCTATTCTCTGATAAATCGTTTGTTTATTATTTCACCTTCCGCAAAAAATGTGATATGATAAACTGCAGAATCTAATTCGCTTATATCTATTTTATTATTGATCACGCTTCCTTTAGCCACCAATTGTCCTATGGTACTGAAGACTTCGTATTTCACTTCACTAAACATAGATTTGATATTTAGATAGCTGCCTTTTACTGGATTAGGATATAATTTAATATCGATTCCAATTTGATCATCAACTCGCGATACAATTGAATCGTCTTTGGCGGAACTAGCAGTTGTTAAATTAATATTATCCACTGCAATATCTGCTTGCCAAGTACTACCTGTGACCCTATTGAATCTCAATTGAATACTTCCTCCGACATAAGCCGTAAGATCTACATTAGCCGATTGCCATGAGTTACCCAAATTACCAGAGCTATTCCACATACTAACCCATGATGATCCGTTATCATTACTTACTTCTAAAGCTAAGGTCCCCATATCGGTTGATCCATATTGATGGTAATTAAAACTAAATGAAGCTGAGGATTGAGCATTTAGATCGTAACATGGTGAATTAATAATAGCTCTCTTATTAGGGTATCCTGTTCCATTTCCAGAGGCTTCTACGAAAATATAATAGGATCCTTGAATAGCACTCGATGGTCCTGTTCCATTAGAAGGGGTTCCATTAGCATCCACTGTCCAATTGATGTCATCTGCGCTTGATTGTGACCAGGCACCCAAGGTATTTTCAAATCCTTCTGTGTAAGGAAATGATGTGATTCCTCCTGAACAACCTGTTACCACAACAGCTCCATCAATTAGGCTGACATCATCAATTGCAATATCTGCCTGCCAAGTTCCGCCAACGAATCTATTAAATCTCAATTGAACTCCTCCTCCAACATATGCTGTAAGGTCCACATTTGCAGTTAACCAAGAATTTCCTTGATTACCTGAGCTATTCCAAATAGATGTCCAAGTTGCTCCTTCGTCATCGCTCAATTCAAGATCAATTGTCCCCATGTCCGAAGATCCGAATTGGTGATATTTAAAGCTGAATGTAGCTTCAGATAAGGCGCTTAAATCAAAACATGGCGAATTCAAAATCGCTCTTTTACTAGGGAAATTAGGACTAGACGCTTCTACAAACACATAATAAGTTCCTTGCGAAGCACTTGCTGGTCCAGTATTGTTTGATGGTGTTCCATTGGCGTCCACGGTCCAATTGATGTCGTCTACAGTTGACTGTGTCCAAGCACCTAAGGTATTTTCGAATCCTTCAGTATATGGGAACGTTGAAATTCCACTTGCACATCCAATGGATGGCTCTGATACATTCATCGTTCTTATCACTTCAGTTGCATCATTTCCAGCAGCATCACTTACGTTATAAGTCACCATATAAATTCCGGTTACAGCTGTATTGACTGTTCCAGCTATAACAATACTAGATGTTAAATTTCCGTCTATATTATCAGTGGCAGTTGCCCCTTGTTCATTATAGATGTCTCCAACTATTAAATTTATCGTAGATGCACCAATTAGTGTAATTACTGGAGGCGTTAAATCCGCATTTACATTTACAGTTCTTGTAATTTGATTAGCGGCGTTACCAAAGGAATCACTTACATTGTAATTTACAAAATAGGTTCCCGCTAAATTGGTGTCGACTATTCCTGAAATAACTATACTAGAAGTTAAATCACCATCTAAATTATCTGATGCCGTTGCTCCCTGTTCGTTATACGTTTCTCCAACATTTAAGTTTAGTATTGAAGCACCGATCAATGTTATTATAGGCGCCGTAGTATCTGGATTTACATTCACGGTTCTTGTAGCTTCAGTTGCGGCATTTCCTGCGGCATCACTTACATTATAGGTGATCACATAAGCTCCAACTATGTTTGTATCAAACACATCTCCTCCAACGACAATACTTGAAGTCAGATCTCCATCAATATTATCCGTAGCAGTTGCCCCTTGATCGGTATATGAAGCGCCTAACTCCAAATTAATAGTTGCAGCTCCAATGCGAGTGATTATAGGTGCAGTCGTATCTGGAATAACATTTACTGTTCTTGTAATTTCGGTTGCGGCATTTCCTGCGGCATCACTTACATTATAAGTTACTACATAAACGCCTCCTGCATTGGTGTCAACTATATCACCTCCAACGACAATACTTGAAGTCAGATCTCCATCAATATTATCGGCAGCTGTGGCTCCTTGTTCCGTATAGGTATCACCAACATTTAAGTCAATTGTTGATGGGCCATTCAGTGTAATTACTGGAGATGTTGTATCAGGCCCTGACCCTTCAATGATAATTGTATAATCTTCAACTTCACCATATGTAAACGATTCACATGACGTAGGAATTCCATTGTATTTCATCGACACTCTCATTCTTGTTGAATTTTCAACGGCTCCTACGGGTACCGTGAAATTTCCACTAACTGAACTTGTTTGTGTATTTCCTTGAGTCCAAACCTGTTCTCCAGTATCTGCAAAATCACCATCCCTATTATAATCAATCCAAACGGCATAAGCTTCATTGTATACTGTTCCAGTCCAAGTTGGTGTTACCGTAATTGTATATTGACTGTCTTTTGTAAGTGTAGTTGAAATACTTGTGAAATCTGAATAGAATTGAGCTCCAGAACTATTGTCAATGGTATTTAATTGAACTCTACTAATGAATTCGTCATTAACATTTGTACTGGCTGAGTTACAATAATTCAATAACACATCTGTGGTTGTAAAATTAATAATACCACTATATGCTGATGTTGAATTATCAGGGCATGTACTTCTAACTTGAGCTTCATATTGGGTTATCGCAGTTAAGCCTGATAAAACTGAAGAAATGCCATTTACGGAAAGAGTTGCCCATGTTCCTGAACCAACTACTCTGTATTGTAGGTCAAATGACGCTCCTGGCACTGCATCCCAACTTAAAGTGGCAGAATCCGGTCCAATACTTGAAGCGGCCACACCTGCTGGTACTGTTGCGTTACAAACAACTTGTCCCGTAATTGTAAAATCGGTGTTTGAAATATCAAAGAAAACATGATTAGAGCCTTTAATCATAATTCTATTTTGAGATCCTTGATTATTAGGCACAACTATATCATGAGAACCATCATTTGGTACTCCTGCAGCTAAAGAGATAGGATACGTGTCGCCTCCATCTATTGATAAGAAAATATCAACATTTGATGCATTCACCCCATTTCCTGTCGTCCCTGCAACATTCCAAGTCACTGTTTGAGTAGTTCCTGCATTCCATGTTACATTGGTATTAGGAGCGTTAAGGACAAATGGTCCCGCTGTTCCATTTACTGTAATTACAGAATCATCACTATTATTAGTTCCGCCTCCAGCTTGATTATCCCTTACCGTCATCCTGAAGTTCATCGTTCGAGCTACATTAGGTACTGCTTCCCATTGCCAAGAAGTAGCGCCAGTCTTGATAGTTTCTAACCTCGGGAAATACCTATTAGTATCTGTTGTAGGGTTAAAAGAACGAAATGCTGGGCCGGAAGTAGCATTAGGATTAGGATTTGTGGTAGATGTGGATCCATTATTCATTTGTTCCCAGCAATACGTCAATACGTCCCCAGCATCTGCATCCGTTCCAGCTCCGGTTAGTACAAATGGTGTGCCTTTCGGAATTGTATAATTGGACCCTGCATCAGCAGTAGGTACAGCATTACTTATATTCGTATTTGTCTGACAGCTTCTGCTTTTTATGTAATCTGTAATTTGTTCAATAGATGCTGCATGAAAATATGGATCGCTATTGGATTGTACGTCCGTAGATCCAGTAATACCAGCATATCCCATAATGGTAGACCCACTTCCTGGCTCCATCTGAACTCCTGATCCTTCATTACCACCATGTGTCCAGGTATGATTTCCACCAAATTGATGTCCCATTTCGTGTGCCACATAATCCACATCAAAAGGATCTCCTTCAGGCGCCACATGGGATGTCCAACCACTTCCTTTTTGTCCGTTGACACAGACACATCCAATACAGCCAGCATTTCCATTATTTTGTAGGTTGGCAAATAAGTGTCCTATGTCGTAATTCGCTTCCCCAATGACACTTGTAAGTGTAGATTGCAATGCGTTATTGTAACCTGAAGTGGAATTACCGTAAGGGTCACTGCTAGTGCTTGTATAAATAACATCATCCGTATTTGCTGTCAGTACTAAGGTGACATTAAAGTCACTTTCATAAATACCATTTACCCTCGTCATGGTTGTGTTCATCGCTGCCAATGCCAATGCCTTTGTACCGCCATGATATTGCGTATATTCTCCTGTTGCAGAAACTGCCAACCTATAAGTCCTTAAAATGGAATCATCTGCATTTCTCAAAGTACCATCCCCCGAAATAGCTCTACTAGTTGAATTAGTTACTTCACATTCGAAACTGTCAAGGTCAGACGTCCTGTCTTGACGCTTATATACTGTGTATTGTCTAAGGTCATTTGTATAAGGTTCAATGAATGACGCATTTTTACTACTGGATAATCTCATGCTCTGTAAACCCAAAGGCGACATACTAAATCGGATTCTGGCTGTTGGGTCTTCAATACCCTGTCCAGCATAGGATTTAATGTCTGGGTATCTCGCTGAAAGATCCGGATGCATAACTGAGGCTTCCATAATCCTGAATTGCTCAAATTCACCATCCGCATTTGGGAAAGAAAGTATTAGATTGGAATTCCCTGAAAAGGAGCCCCTTTCAGGAGCATCTTTTAAATATTCTTTCAAACTTTGGAAATCCAAACTATAGGTTTGCATTTTAGGTAGGTTCTGCCTACTTTCTTTAACGTCCAAAATGTTTGCTGGTGCTTGCTTTTGCCAGAAAATGTTGTTTTGAGAATGAACGAACATAAAACTCATCGTAAAGATGAAGAGGGATAGTTTTTTTTTCATGATAAATACAGTTTGATTAATAGCTTTTAAATAATTTCTCTTGAAGTTATGATATAAAACCATAGTATGATTGAGGGAAAACCCCCTATTTGTATAGGATTTATCCCATTTTATTAACAATTACAGAATACCCGTAAATTTTATCCAGATTAAGCCTACCTGCATTATAAGTAATATCTTACCTACAATAGGCATCCGAATTGACTTAAAAAAAGGCCTGAACTTTCGTTCAGGCCTTTTAGGTTGATTAGTGTTAATTAATACCCCCAAAATACCTTAATTTTATACTGTGAAATCAAAGCCAATACTCTCTATAAATAACCTCTCCATTTCCTTTTATTCTGAAGGCAATGAGAATCAAGTCATTAAATCCATTTCCTATGATCTTGCCCAAAACGAGATACTTGGTATTGTTGGTGAATCCGGGTCTGGGAAGTCGGTTTCTGCACTAGCGATATTGGGTTTGTTGCCCAAACATATATCAAGGATCACTAATGGTAGTGTACTGTTTGAAGAACAGTACCTAACAGATCTTGACACCAAGGAGCTCGAAAAAATACGTGGAAACCGCATTAGTATGATCTTTCAAGAACCCATGAGTTCATTGAACCCATCAATGACTTGTGGACGACAGGTTTTAGAAATACTTGTACAACATAATTCTCTGAGTGTCAAAGATGCAAAAGAGGAGACCCTGCGGCTTTTTGATACCGTGAAATTACAAAATCCTAAGCGTGTATTTTCGTCCTACCCACATGAAATAAGTGGTGGGCAAATGCAACGCGTAATGATCGCCATGGCTATTGCCTGTAAGCCAGATATTTTAATTGCCGATGAACCAACAACAGCTCTTGATGTAACCGTACAAAAAGACATCATTTCTTTATTAAAAGGACTGCAGCAGGAAACTAAAATGAGCATTATCTTCATCACGCATGATTTATCACTTGTGTCTGAAATAGCTGATCGAATACTGGTCATGTTCAAAGGAGAAATAGTTGAGCAAGGGCCTACAAAATCCATTTTCGAAAATCCTCAACAAGATTATACGAAAGCATTGATCAATTCAAGGCCACCTTTAACTAAACGATTAAGGCAACTACCTACAGTAAGTGATTTTCTAAATAAGTCTATTTCAAAAGACGTCATTTCTAAAAGTGAAAGAGAAGAGCATCATAAAAAACTATATTCACAAACTCCTTTGCTTGAAGTGATAAACCTGGATAAAGAATATGTGTCTCGCTCGGGGTGGTTTTCTGCTCCGGAAACTTTTAAGGCCGTAAATGATATTAGTTTTAAGATCTACAAAGGTGAAACACTTGGTTTGGTAGGTGAATCTGGGTGCGGAAAATCTACGCTAGGTAACGCTATCCTCCAATTAAACAAGGCGACTGCTGGTCAAATATTTTATGGCGGAAAGGATATAACGAAACTAAAAGGAAAAGACTTACGTAACATGCGAAAGGATATTCAAATCATCTTTCAGGACCCTTATGCATCACTAAACCCAAGAATATCTGTCGGTAATGCCATACTAGAACCCATGAAAGTTCACAAACTATATGGCTCCAATAAAGAGCGAAAGGACAAAGTGATTGATATATTAAAACGTGTTGGATTAGAACCTGAACATTACAGTCGTTATCCGCATGAATTCTCTGGAGGTCAGAGGCAGCGTATTGGAATTGCTCGAACCATTGCCTTGAATCCAAAATTAATAGTTTGTGATGAATCTGTTTCGGCCCTCGACATTTCTGTACAGGCCCAAGTGCTTAATTTGTTGAATGACTTAAAAGCGAATTTTGGTTTTACCTATATATTCATTTCACATGATCTTGCCGTGGTTAAATACATGGCGGATCAATTATTAGTGATGAAAGATGGTAAGATCGAAGAACTAGGCGACGCTGATAGTATTTACACCAGTCCCGAAAAAGAATATACCAAGAAATTAATTAATGCAATCCCAAAGGGGCTATAGCATAAAGACTTTCTTTGCTAAAATTAAGACGCTTCGGGTAACTTGCGCCATTTCCTTAAAATTCTTGGTTAATTTGTTAGTAGTAGTAGGTCGTGGTAGATTTGGGGCCGTTTCCATAAGTAGCAGTTGTGGTAGTTTAGGGCAAAAAAAGGTTCGTTTAATTTAGGGACTACGAAGATGAACTAATTATTCAATTTGTCAGTTTAAAAGCACTATAAATCGATGAAATGCATAATATTTTAACATTTAGAATGAAATAAGTAACATTTTAGGGTTTTTACACTGCAATTGTATGTAGTTCAAATCAGATTTGATCTTAACAAATCGTTTGATAAGGTAGGTGTAAAAGGGAAATTCTATAGGTTCATTTCTGGAATATCTCCCTCGATTATCAATGTTCCTTCTGTGGCGTTCTTGATGTCTTCTACAGATATTCCAGGAGCGCGTTCTAATAATTTAAATCCCATATCGGTTACCTCCAAAACGGCAAGATTGGTGACTATTTTCTTGACACATGCAACTCCTGTCAATGGCAGAGAACATTTTTTAAGAAGCTTGGATTCTCCTCTTTTATTAGTGTGCATCATGGCAACGATGATATTTTCTGCGGATGCAACTAGATCCATGGCGCCTCCCATGCCCTTTACCATCTTACCAGGAATTTTCCAATTGGCAATATCGCCTTCCTCAGACACTTCCATAGCGCCTAGGATGGTCAAGTCTACATGTTGTCCGCGAATCATTGAGAAACTCATCGCTGAATCAAAGAAGCTCGCTCCAGGCATAGTCGTTATAGTTTGCTTACCGGCATTAATAATGTCGGCATCTTCTTCTCCTTCAAAAGGGAATGGACCCATGCCAAGTACCCCATTTTCACTTTGGAATTCTACTTCGATATCATCACGAACAAAGTTTGCCACAAGCGTAGGAATCCCGATACCAAGATTTACATAATACCCATCCTTTACTTCTTTAGCGATTCGCTTTGCTATTCCATTTTTATCTAACATAAACTTAAGTTCTTTGTCTAACTGTACGTTGCTCAATTCTCTTTTCGTAATGCGCTCCTTGAAATATTCGTTTAACGAAAATCCCAGGAATATGAATTTGATTAGGGTCCAATGCCCCTACAGGAACCAATTCTTCAACCTCCGCAACGGTTATCTTGGCAGCTCCACACATATTAGGATTGAAATTCCTTGCAGTTCCCTTGAAGACCAAGTTACCTGCCGCATCACCTTTCCAAGCCTTAACAAATGCGAAATCTGCTTTAAAGGCATATTCTAGAACGTGCATTTTCCCATCAAATTCTCTCGTTTCTTTCCCTTCAGCCACTTCGGTGCCAAACCCTGCCGGTGTATAAATCGCCGGAAATCCAGCTTGGGCCGCTCGACAACGTTCTGCCAATGTCCCTTGAGGTATTAGTTCTACATCCAATTCTCCACTAAGCATTTGTCTCTCGAATTCATCATTCTCACCGACATAAGACGAGATCATCTTTTTAATCTGTTTTTGCTGAAGTAAAAGTCCTAACCCAAAATCATCCACACCTGCATTGTTGGATATGCAAGTCAATCCTTTTATCCCAAGTTCAACCAAATGTGCTATGGAATTCTCTGCAATTCCACTAAGCCCAAAACCTCCGAACATGAAGGTCATATTATCTTCAACGCCTTGAAGTGCCATGGCAACATTATCAACTTTCTTATTAATCATTGTCTTCCACTTTTAGAAGTTGAAAATTACGAAATAAAAAAACCATTCTAAATAGAATGGTTTGAGTTTTTTAGAAGTCCAATTCATCGTCTGGACCTGCCTTCTTTTTATTTGGATCTTCTTTAGGTTCTTTAGAGCAGTCTAAATTATAACTGAGATTTGCAGGTATTTCAAACTCTTCCTGTGAGACATTCAACTCATCATCTTCGTAACAGCTTTTCATGTATATGCCCCATATAGGCAATGCCATAGAAGCCCCTTGTCCATAATCTATTCCCGCAAAATGTGTTGCTCTATCTTCTGCGCCGACCCAAACACCTGTCACCAAATTGGGTACCATGCCCATGAACCAACCATCACTTTGATTTTGAGTTGTTCCTGTTTTTCCAGCTATAGGATTTTGAAGATTGTATGGATACCCCGTTATTATTTCCCTAAATAAAGGATCGTATTTTTCTCGACCGACTGTACGCAATCTATATCCACCACCATACTGGGTAACACCTTCCATTAGATTAACCGTTACATACGCCACTTCTTCACTTAATACATCCTTGGTTTGTGGTACGAATTGATACAAGGTCGTGCCATTTTTGTCCTCAATAGTAGTTACCATAACTGGTTTGGTGTAGACACCTTTGTTGGCAAAGGTACTATAGGCTCCTACCATCTCATAAACACTAAGGTCTGGTGTCCCTAAAGCAATGGACGGCACTGGAAGGATATCTCCTTCTATACCCATTCTCTGGGCTAGATCTACTACTGGTTGTGGCCCTACCATGTCAATTAATTGGGCAGTAATGGCGTTTTTTGAATTTGCTAATGCATTTTTAAGAGTGCGTACACCCCCATAATTCTTATTAGAGTTTTCTGGACACCATTCTTCGGTATTGCCATGCTTTCCTGCTTCTATACAAAAAGGACGGTCTGGTAACTCATCGCAAGGTGACATATGTAATTGATCGATGGCGGTTGCGTACACAAATGGTTTAAAAGTCGACCCTATTTGACGTTTTCCTTGTTTTACATGATCATATTGAAAATGCCTGTAATTCATTCCGCCAACCCAAGCTTTTACATGCCCTGTTTGTGGTTCCATAGACATCATCCCTGGTTGTAGGAAGGATTTATAATAACGCATGGAATCCCATGGCTTCATAACGGTGTCAATTTCTTTTTTAGCATTATCCCAAGTGAAAATCGACATTTTCACCGGTTTATGGAATGAGTCTTCTATTTCTTTCTCTGTATTACCATTTTTTTTCATAACACGCCAACGTTCTGAACGTTTCATAGACACCCTCATCAATGTATCAATACCTCCATTGGTAAGCTCGCGAAATGGTGCCTTAGGGTTTCGTCTTGGTGTGTTTTGATTAAAGAATTCTGCTTGCAGTCTTGGCATGTGTTGTTGTACCGCATCTTCGGCATACTTTTGCATACGAGAATCCAAGGTCACATATATTTTCAAGCCATCACTGTTGATGTTGTACTTGCTGCCGTCTGGTTTTCTGTTAGCTTCTTCATTCGCCCATTTTTTCATGAAATCCCTCAAATATTCCCTGAAGTATGTGGCAATGCCATCACGATGTGATTCTGGTGTGTAATTGATATTCAAATCCAATTTCTGGAGAGAATCCTTCAGAGTCTCAGAGATATATTCATACTTATACATCTGGCTCAACACGACATTTCGCCTATTGGTAACCCCTTCTGCATTGCGTCTTGGATTGTATAGCGATGAATTCTTGAACATCCCAACCAACATGGCAGATTCATTCAAATTTAGTTTTTGAGGCTCTTTCCCAAAATATATTCTTGCCGCTGATCTAATCCCATCGGCATTATTGCCAAAATCATAAATATTAAAATACTGTGCTATGATCTCTTCTTTGGTGTATTGTCGTTCTAATCGGGTTGCGATGACCCATTCCTTGATTTTTTGGGTGATTCTTTCAAATGTATTTTTCGAAGCCACACCAACGAACAATTGTCTTGCCAATTGTTGCGAAATCGTACTCGCTCCTCCGCCACCTCTTCCGGCCTTAAAAATTGCTCTCAGTGTTCCTCTGGCATCAATTCCTGAATGGTCTTCGTAACGTGCATCTTCAACCGCAATCAAGGCATCTACCAAATGCTTCGGCAAATCCGCATAATCTACAGGCGTTCTGTTATCATTAAAGTAAAACTTGCCCAATGTTTCACCATCTGAAGAAATTATTTCGGAAGCTAAATTTGTCCTAGGATTCTCCAATTGTGTGTGATCAGGCATTTCACCTAGATAGCCCCAGGATGCTGTTAGGAAGGTCAATGCCACAGCTAGAATACCTGCAAGGAAAAGCATCCAAAACCATCGAACGTACTTACTGAAATTGAGCGTGTCCTTTTTTGTTTCTTTTTTAGTAGCCATTACTAATTCTCTAAATATTTTTCAATTCTAAATCCGATATCTATAACCCCTTCAAGGTTTTCAATGCCATTCACTTCTCCATTCGTTCTCATGGCGTGTTGAATCTTGACCTTGTAGTCTCCTGATTCATTAAAAACCACACCTTCCTTGTACCACAATTTATTTTCCTTAATATCTGAAAAACCTTCTCCTAAGAATTCGCCGCTGGGTTTGGCCATTTGATATTCCAAGGTATCTTTCAGCACTTTCCCGTTAGGGAAATTCATTTCTACGATCAAGAACAGATTACTGAACGCATAATCGTTATTGTTTCTGAGATTTACGAATAGATTGTATTTGCTTATCGAATCTGGAGGCGTTACGTTAAACTCCATAACGGAATCCTTATGCCATTTATCTGGAACGGATTGATACTCATCAAACACCCTGTTCGAGTCACAAGAAACTAAAACAATACAAAATAAGATAGATACCAATACACTACGACTTAGCATTATTCTGGGGTTTTCGTCTATTCCTATTCCTATTCTTGTTCCTGTTCTTATTAGATCTACGTTTATTATGGCTTTTTGGCCTATCAAAACGCGTAAGACTGTCTTGACCTACAACGTTCTCGAACTCGACTTTAGTATCCTCAATTAGCTCAGCAGCGTATTCTTCAAGGCTTGCCACTTTCTTCTTTTGTTTGTTAAAGGCAATGATCTCATTAGCTTGTGCTGTGGTAAGTATATGCCAATTCATCCATTCACCTTCATAGGCGAACCACATATGTCCTTTGAAAATGTCTGTTTTCTGACAAACGGCTGTTCCTTTCTCTGTGTATAACTTTGTATCTGATTTTGGGAAATCTTTCAAGGCATCCATATAAGCATCGAGCTCATAGTTCAAACAACATTTCAATTTACCACACTGTCCTGCCAATTTTTGTGGATTCAATGATAATTGCTGATAACGGGCTGCCGATGTACTCACAGATCTAAAGTCTGTTAACCATGTGGAGCAGCATAATTCTCGTCCACAAGAACCAATTCCTCCCAATCGTGATGCTTCCTGACGGAAACCGACTTGTTTCATTTCAATACGTGTCCTGAATTCTCTTGCAAACACCTTGATGAGTTCCCTGAAATCTACACGTTCTTCTGCGGTGTAATAAAATGTGGACTTGCTACCATCACCTTGAAACTCGATGTCCGATATCTTCATTTGCAATCTCAGATCGATGGCATATTGACGCGCCTTCACCTTCATTGGCTCTTCTTTATCTCTTGCTTTCTGCCAAATATCAATGTCTTTTTGGGACGCTTTGCGATAGATCTTTAGTGATTCATCACCATCAACCACTACTTTCTTCCGTTTCATTTGGACTCTCACTAATTCACCGGTGAGTGTAACCATACCAACATCATGACCGGATTGGGCTTGGGTTGCCACAATATCACCAATACTTAAAGTCAGTCCTTCTGTATTTGTGTAATAGTCCTTTCTGCCATTCTTGAATCGAACCTCAACATAATGAAAAGGCTTTTCGCCAGTTGGCAATGACATATTGGACAGCCAGTCGAAAACAGTTAGTTTATTGCAACTATCCGTTCCGCAGGTTCCATTACTCTTACATCCACGAGGTTGACCGTCTTTACCAGTTGAGCAACTGTTACACGCCATTGGGTCTTTATATTGATTCTGATAATGCTAAGCATTTGTCAGAAGAAAGTTAGTATTTAGTTCAAAACGTAAATATACTATTTTTATCTCTTTGAAAACTACTTAAGGTCTTTCTTGTATTTTAGCACTTCGGACCTGCCTTTCTTGAAAATATCATTACTATTACCATGCCCTTTTCTTAACGCTTTTTGTTCTTCATATGGTAGATTGTGTACTTCCTTACATTTTGTAGAACAGCAATTATTCATCTTCGTTTTACAATTTTCGCATTGAATGAACAGTAAATGACACCCCTGATTGGCGCAGTTAACATGAGTGTCACAAGGTTGTCCACATTGATGGCAATTTGCAATGATATCTTCGCTGATGCGCTCGCCACGACGTTCGTCGAAAACAAAATTCTTACCGACGAATTTGTTCTCAAGATTCTTATTGTTCACTTGTCGTGTATATTCAATGATACCCCCTTCAAGTTGGTAAACATTCTTGAACCCTTTATGTTTGAAATAAGCACTCGCCTTTTCGCAACGGATACCACCCGTACAATACATCACTAGCTTTTTTTCTTCTTTATGGGCCTTGATATCTTCTTCTATGATTGGCAATGAATCCCTGAAGGTATCAACGTCGGGCGTCATGGCACCCTTGAAATGGCCGATTTCACTTTCGTAATGATTGCGCATATCCACTAAAATGGTATCTTCATCATCGATCAAATCGTTGAAAGTCTTCGCATTGACATGAATTCCTTTATTGGTAACATCAAACGTATGGTCATTCAATCCATCGGCCACGATTTTATTCCTGATCTTTACCTTCAACTTCAAGAATGCCATATTATCATGCTCAATGGCAATGTTCAATCGGACATTTTCCAGAAATGTGATACTGTCTAAATGATTCTTGAATTCATCGAACCTGTCTGCCGGAAGAGACAATTGTCCATTAATACCTTCAAGTGCGACATAAATCCTGCCAAGGACTTCCATTTGGTCCCAATTGATGAAAAGATGATTCCTAAATATACGAGGGTTGCCAATTTTGGCGTACTTATAAAAAGAAAGTGTTAGCCGGTCTTTACCCGCTTCTTGAATTAATTCAGCCCTTTCTTTAGCACTTAGTTTATTGTACAGTTGCATGCTATACTAATGTTTACATCATTTGTAATCACCGCAACAAAACGCCCTTTTTCACTTTCTACTTCAACATAAAAATGAACCGTAACTATGGCTAAGTTTAATTTTTCTGTCTCGTAAAAAGAAAAAAAATCATTCCTTTCTTTTACAGTATTTACAAATAATAACTGGTATTAAATGTTAAAAATAGTTTGAACTGCAAAGGTAGGCATTCCATCTCAAAAATTGTTCAAAACACGATTGAACTTCTGTTGTATCCTGCCAAAAGAAATAGTATTTTAGCAGCTATCCTATAATTGAAAATAAATAGTAAATGAGTACTGAAAAAGAAGCGAAACTAAAGGCTTTAAAGCTGACTTTAGACAAACTGGACAAAGCATACGGTAAGGGAACCGTCATGAAAATGAGTGATCAAGCCATTGAAGATGTAGATGCAATTCCTTCTGGTTCTTTGGGGCTAGATATTGCTTTGGGAGTTGGGGGATATCCTAGAGGGCGTGTGGTTGAAATTTATGGCCCAGAATCGTCTGGTAAAACCACCTTAACGCTCCATGCTATTGCTGAAGCTCAAAAAGCTGGTGGTATTGCAGCTTTTATTGATGCAGAACACGCTTTTGACCGTTTTTACGCTGAGAATTTGGGTATAGATATAGATAACCTCATCATTTCACAACCGGATAATGGTGAACAAGCCTTAGAAATAACAGATAATCTAATACGCTCTGGCGCTATTGATATTGTCGTTATTGACTCCGTTGCTGCCTTAACGCCTAAAAGTGAAATAGAGGGTGAAATGGGTGATTCTAAAATGGGCTTACATGCACGCTTGATGTCACAAGCGCTAAGAAAATTGACTGCATCTATCAGCAAAACGAATTGTACCGTTATCTTCATTAACCAATTACGAGAGAAAATTGGTGTCATGTTCGGTAATCCAGAAACAACTACTGGTGGTAATGCCTTGAAATTCTATGCTTCCGTAAGATTAGATATTCGACGCTCCACCCAAATAAAAGATAGTGATGGAAAAGTGCTTGGTAACAAGACACGCGTCAAGGTGGTTAAGAACAAAGTGGCTCCACCATTCAGGATGGCTGAATTCGATATTATGTATGGAGAAGGTGTCTCTAAAGTCGGGGAGATTCTGGATATTGCCGTTGAACACGAAATCGTAAAGAAAAGTGGCTCCTGGTTTAGCTATCAGGACACAAAACTAGGGCAAGGACGAGACGCTGTTAAAGAGCTTATAAAAGACAATCCTGACCTCATGGATGAGCTAGAACAGAAGATTCGAGTGATTATCTCGGAATAAAAAACTTAAGGATCCCGAGTAATATCTCGGGATTCTTTGTTTTTACACGCAACCTTTTGATAACTTCCGCATCTATAGTAAAAATGTATTACCCCGAATAAAATGAGGAAAATCTTATTTGCTGGTTTTATAATGCTTCTTTTGGGCTCTTGTAGTGTCGAAAGTGACAAGATAAATGATGGTTTTTTTACTGAATTTGTACCTATCGCAACCGTTGATATGCCTGCTGAATTTGAATTAGGGCAGACCTATGAAATTGAATACACGTATTATAGGCCGACGACCTGTCATGTCTTTAACGACCTGTATTATAGGATAGAATTGGATTATAGAACCATTCTTCTTATCAACACCGTGTATCCAGAGAGCACATCTCCTTGTGAGGATCTAGAATTAGAAGTTATAACTCGGACTTTTAATTTTGTCGTTAATACAAATAGTACTTATCATTTTAGGTTCTGGCAAGGCACAGATAGTAATAATCAGGATTTATATCTTGAAATCGAAGTACCAGTAAATTAATGATTTTGACAAACTAATACATTGAAAATTTGAGTTTAGAACAACTCATAATAAATTGTAAGAAAAACGATGCTAAAGCACAAAGCCAATTATATAAGCTCTTTTCGGGCACATTATTTTCGCTATGCTTAAAGTATTCGAAAAGCCATGCGGAAGCAGAAGATGTTTTGCAGGATGCATTCATTACAGTTTTCAAAAAAATTAATCAGTTTGAAAACAAAGGTTCTTTTGAGGGTTGGATTAAAAGAGTAACGATAAATACCGCTTTACAGAGATATCGCAGTCAAGGGGTTTATCAAATCATTAATGAAGAACGGATTGAAGATGTAGTTGTCGAGGTTGAAGAAGACAACATAGACATAGATTATTTGTTAGGTCTTATACAAGGTCTTCCGAATAGGTATCGATTAGTCTTCAACTTGTATGCGTTGGACGATTACTCTCATAAGGAGATTGCAGGGATGTTGAATATTTCGGTAGGAACGTCCAAATCGAATCTGGCAAGAGCCAGAATGATATTGAAAGAAAAAATAGTAAAACATAAAGCGAATTACAATTCGCTGATATTATAGAATGAAAGACAAGAAACACATAGACAGGCTATTTCAGGAAAAGCTCAAGAATTTTGAAGCGACTCCGAACGATGCTGTTTGGGAACGAATCAGTACCCAACTAGGTGAAGAGGGTGGACGACCAAAAGCGATTCCTGTATGGTGGAGAATAGGTAGCATAGCAGCAGGATTGTTGTTACTCATTGCCATTGGATACGCTGTTATCAATAATTCGACAACAAGCCCTGTGGAGATTCCTACCGATATAGTTGATACCAATACTGCCACTGAAGGAGAATCGACAGATGATAATGCCCAAAACAAGAAAGCAACTAACGCAGATAACATTGGCATTGATGATGCCGCTGATGATAGCCTGAACAATAATTTGGTGCCGCAGAATCATATAGCAACATCGCCAGAAAAAGCATCTGAAAAAGGCGACCTATTAAATGACCTTGAAATGGTATCGAACACCGACGATAAGAATGCAACTGCTTCCAAAGAAGATGGTATTGCGAATACCATACAGTTAAATAAAAGCAACAATGTCCCTGAGCCAAACAGCATAGCCAGCAAACTCAAAGTAAATAATAATTCAACAAATACAGGTGTTGTACAACAAGCACAACCAAGGACTGAAAATAAAAGTCCTGAAGATTCTGAAGGGTCTCAACTCTCAAATGCCATTACGATTAATACTAGTCCGCAAAATCTTCCTGAACAACCCGTAGAGAAAGAAAAAAATGCTGGTGACATAAAGGAAGTTACCTCAAACCCATCAATTACTGAAGGTTTTGCAGTGACCGATATTTCATCAGAAGAAGAACTTAAAGAAAAAGAAGACACTAACAAAATCACAGAAGAAACCAGCCCTTCAATTGAAGAAGCATTGGCCTCCTCTGAAGATGGAGAAGATTACGATGAAAAAGAAAAAGAAGTAATCGACAGGTGGAGCGTTACACCAAATGTTTCGCCTGTTTATTACAATACTTTAGGCAAAGGATCTTCTATCAATGAACAATTCAACAACAATTCTAAAAGTGGTCAGCTTAATATGTCTTATGGTGTTAAAGCTGGATATGCCATTACAGATAGGTTGAGTATTCGCTCAGGAGTGAATAAGATAGATCTTGGATACAATACCAATGACGTAATCATTTACCAGAGTCTAGGAACACCGGACACCTCTTCTCCGTTGGCTTCAAATAGTCGCGTGCTTCAGAACATTGACTTAAAAGAAGAGGTTCGGGGCATCACGATTTTTAGTGGCGAAAGTTTAGCATTTGGCCAAGTGCCTTCTGTTGTTGCAGAGAACTTGCAATCGTCCTTGGATCAAGAAATTACATTTATTGAGGTGCCTTTAGAAATGGAATATAAGATTTCTGATAAGAAATTAGATGTTAGCCTGATTGGTGGATTCAGTACATTATTTTTAACTGAGAACAACGTTTACGCAGATTTTGATAACGAGCGCACGCTTCTAGGAGAAGCTAATAATATTAATAGTGTCAGCTACAGCGCCAATTTTGGAGTTGGTTTGGGCGTTAAGATCTCAGAAAAGATCAATCTTAATTTTGAGCCTAATTTCAAATACCAAATCAATGCATTCAACAATACTTCTGGAGATTTCAAGCCTTATATCCTAGGCCTGAACACAGGATTAAAAATTAAGTTTTAGGTTTTAGTTGGTTAGATGATTATTGTAACCTTATACAAGGAAGCAATGATGAACGAGAAGCTGCTCTGTGGAGGGCAGCTTTTTATTTTTGGTCAATTCGTGATTTTTCCAATTCGGCCAAGATCAAGGATCTTGCCTGATCGTTAAGTCCTCTAGTATCTTCAGTGGTCAAACCCACTGTTGGTATGAACGGATGAATTATTGCCCTCATTTTACCTGGGCTACCACTAAAAAATGTATAAGACCAGCGTTTCTTGTTATCTAAAAACGTTATTGGCACAATGGGTATTTGATGATTGATCGCCAATCTGAAAGCGCCGTCCTTAAAACTATCCAGAACCACGGATTCGTCTTCATGCACACCTCCTTCGGGAAAGATACAAATGCTCAATCCTGATTTCAATAGCCGTTGCGCTCTCAAGAATACCGCTTTACGGCTCTCCAGGCTGCTTCTGTCTACTAAGATGCAAGTGCGTTTATAGAAAAACCCAAACAAAGGTATTTTTGCCAACTCTTTCTTTCCAACAAATACGAACGGATTCTTTACGGTGGTTAGCATAAGCATGATATCTGCCATCGATGTATGATTGGCTACGAACATATAACTCTTGTCTTTTTCGGGGGTTTGCTCTCGTAAGATGCGGTAATTAAAGCCCATTCCTATTAAAATGAATTTCGCCCAGAAACGCGCTATCTTAAAAAAATAAGGATACCACTGTTCTCTAGAAATGGAAAGTAAAAGAATCGGGAAAAGTATTAGTATCGGAAGTGCTATGAGGACATAGAACCAAATACGATACAATGTCCAGAATATATACTTGAATACGATCATGCGCCCCAAAACTAAGTAAAAATATCAAAGCTTTAATTAAATACTCATTTTACATAAAAAAAGTACCTTTGTGTTTTCGTTTAATAATTAATAAGATCCCTACTATTGTGGGGAATGTTATGGCAAGAATACTTACAGGAATACAGAGTACAGGAACACCCCATCTAGGCAATATCTTAGGGGCCATTATGCCAGCCATAAGCATGTCGGGTGACTCAAAAAATGAGTCTTATTTGTTCATTGCCGACATGCATTCACTCACACAGATAAAGGATTCTGAAACCTTAAAACAAAACACTTACTCAACCGCCGCAGCTTGGTTAGCTTTCGGGTTGGATATCGAAAAAACCGTGTTTTATAGGCAAAGTGATGTCCCACAAGTAACAGAATTGTCTTGGTATTTAAGTTGTTTCTTTCCTTACCAGCGTTTGACCTTGGCACATAGTTTCAAGGATAAAGCAGACCGCTTGGAAGATGTCAATGCAGGTTTGTTCTCATACCCTATGCTTATGGCTGCAGATATCTTGTTATATGATGCACATATTATCCCTGTTGGGAAAGACCAATTACAGCATATCGAGATGACGCGAGATGTCGCATCACGTTTTCATGCGCAAATGGGAGAGACTTTTGTCTTGCCTGAAGCTGATGTACAAAAAGAGACCATGCTCATTCCAGGTACTGATGGCGAAAAGATGAGTAAAAGCAAAGGCAATATTATTGATGTCTTCCTACCTGAAAAAAAACTTCGCAAGCAGATCATGTCCATTGAAACGGATAGCACGTCATTAGAAGACCCAAAAGATTGGACTACCTGCAATTGTTTTTCTATTTATAGCCTGTTGGCAACCTCTTCTCAAATAAATGAGATGAAAGATAATTACGAAAAAGGTGGTTATGGCTACGGGCATGCCAAACAAGCTCTTTACAAGCTGATCCTTGATAAATTCTCAACGGAACGTGAGCGCTATGACCATTATATGGCCAACCTGAACGAAGTGGATGCAGCCTTAGCCATTGGTGCTGAGAAAGCTAAGCTAGTGGCCGATGATGTGCTCAAACGTGTTAGAGAGAAGGTTGGGTATTAAAATGAATAAACAGTATATAAGTCCATTGCTATATACAGCAGCTATGATTCTAATTATAGTATCAAGGCCTGATTTTGATTTTTTCGCCATTGCTGCTTTAATTATTGTCCTACTATCAATTGGAAGCTATATTAATGCTTATAAAAAATCTAAATAACCTCGAACTGCTTCCCAGGCAAAGGCCTGATTACCCCTTTGAGTTCCATATTAAGTAAAATCCTGGCCACACGAAAGGTTGGCATTTGGCAACGCAGGGCAATAAGGTCCAACTGCTCCTTGCCATTCTCCTTTAGGAAATTATAAATCACTTTTTCATCCCTATCCAACTCTACGAACAGCTTTTTTTGTATCGGTTTTGCTTTGGTATCAACGTCCCAATTCAAGATATAAGGCACATCTTCAGGTTTGGAGAGTAGATGCGCTCTTTGGTGCTTTATCAAGTTATTACAGCCTTCGCTTTGGCTGTCCGTTGTTCGTCCTGGTAATGCAAATACCTCTCGGTTATAGGAGTTCGCAATATCTGCTGTGACCAGACTACCGCCTTTTTCGGCAGATTCTATGACAATGGTCGCTTCACTTAGTCCAGCGATAATACGATTGCGTTTCAAGAAATTGTTTCTGTCAAAGGGAGCTCCACTCCAAAAGTCCGTGAAAAAGCCACCATGCTTTTCCACTTGCACCACATACTTCTTATGTACTTTAGGGTAGATCTGGTTCAGACCATGAGCCAAACAGCCAATAGTCTGTAGATTATGTTTTAAGGCGGCCTTCTGAGCGGTGATATCGGTGCCATACGCAAAACCAGATACGATTATAGGGTTAAAAGGAGATAAAGCTTCAACCAAGTTCTCGCAAACCGCAATGCCGTGCGTTGTGATCTTGCGTGCGCCCACAATGCTGATGATACGCTGTTCTTTTAAATTAATATTCCCGGTTTGGAATAACAGGATCGGACCGTCAACGCAGTGCTTTAATCGCTCCGGATAACCCTCATCAGCAAAATAATGGCAAACAATGTCATGCTCCCTGATAAATTTCAATTCTTCCTCCGCTTCAATAAGGTGTCGTTTTTCAAATAGGTCACTGATCACTAAACCTCCAACACCATCCAATTTCATGAGATTCTGCTTTTTCTCTTTCAAGACAGCTTCAGAAGAACCACAATGTGCAATAAGTTTCTTGGCAGTGATATCTCCTATTTTAGCCACATTCTGTAAAGCGAGCGTATAAAGTAGTTCCTGGTTCTTCATGACTACAAAATAGAGAATATTTTCTATAATAATAAAAAATATCGCCTGTTAATAACTACTTGCTTCGACCTTTTTTTAGCATGCAAAAAATTTTAACTTTGTTTCAATGCGATTGGAGACTTATATCAGCGATTTACTTTACCGTTACGAGTGTGTGACTGTGCCAAATTTTGGGGCATTCTTGACGCATGCCATCTCTGCAAATGTCAATGAAACGACCAATGCCTTCTATCCGCCGAAAAAGGTGGTGTCCTTCAATGAACAGCTTCAAAATAATGATGGTCTATTGGCCAATTATATCGCAGAGATTGAAAAGATCCCATACGAAACCGCTGTCAAGAAAATCACCAAGCGCACTAAATCCTTGAAGTCTTATTTGATCCAAGGTGAAACACTGACCTTTGAGAATATCGGTGAGATGCTATTGAACCAAGAAGGCAAAATACTATTTGAACCTGTTGATCACCTCAACTATTTGACGGATGCTTTCGGTTTATCACAGTTCGTTTCTCCAAGTGTCACTAGAGAAATCTATAAAGAAGAGGTTGAAGAATTAGAGAAGGTAATTCCAATTGCTTTCACGCCAGAAACACGTAAAGCGAGACCTTATCTTAAATATGCGGCTATTGCTTTAATCGCATTGACCATTGGTGGTTTTGCCGCTTCAAAGTATTATGTTGGACAGATTGAATCCCATAATCAATTAGCACAAGAAGACGCTCAGGAACAATTAGAGCAACGCATACAACAGGCTACTTTTGTTATTGACAATCCGCTACCAGCAATTGCCTTGAATGTTGAGAAGCAATCGGGTCGTTACCATATTGTCGCTGGTGCCTTTAGGGTTGAAGCCAATTCAGATAAAAAGGTAGGCCAGCTGCAAAGAAAAGGTTACAATGCTCGTAAAATAGGTAAAAATAAATATGGCTTACATCAAGTAGTGTATTCAAGCTATGAGAACCGAAGCGGAGCACTTAAAGCCTTGAGACAAATTCGCTATAATCACAATCGGGATGCTTGGTTGTTGGTGAAGCAACTCTAATCTGTAGATTTCTCGATACAATTTTCATCATTTCATTCTGAAAATGACTCGAAATGACATTTCAGAATTGAGTGATTGGTATAAAATGAATTAATCTATGGTTTTGTCATTCCGACCGTAGCGGAGGAATCTCTATCCGATTTTACTTTTCTAAAAAAAATCTCAACAAGCTCGAAATGACACTACTTTTTGCATTTTTATAACACATTCCTTTTTATTAGGTAGTATCTTTGGCATCGATTTAAACCCAAAGCGATGCAAGCAAAAACACCTGAAGAATCCAAGACCATACTGACGGATATGGTCCTGCCCAGCGAAACCAATCCCTTGAATAATCTTTTTGGTGGCGAACTATTGGCTCGTATGGATCGTGCTGCAAGTATCTCGGCCAGAAGACACTCCAGGCGCATTACGGTAACGGCTTCGGTGAATCACGTTGCTTTCAATAAATCTGTCCCATTAGGAAGTGTGGTGACTGTAGAAGCTAAGGTTTCTAGAGCTTTTAGGAGCTCTATGGAAGTGTTTTTGGATGTTTGGATGGAAGACCGTATCTCCGGTGAAAGAACTCAGGCCAATGAAGCTATTTATACCTTTGTTGCAGTTGATGAAGCGGGGCATCCTGTGCCTGTACCTCCTATAAAACCAGAAACGGCTCTTGAAAAAGAACGCTTTGAAGGCGCCTTGCGACGCAAGCAATTAAGTTTGGTGCTGGCTGGTAAAATGAAACCAAATGAAGCGACTGAATTAAAAGCCTTGTTTCTAGACTAGAATTAACGTTTAGAAATCCAATATTCTGGATTTTGTGTTCTACCATCTTTGAAAACGCTAAAACTCAAAATCGTCTGTCCGTTATTATTCGTGAATACTTCACCAATCTCTTGATTCGTAGTAACCTTATCGCCCTTTTTAACGTAAGCCTTAGATATATTTTTATAGGCTGTTGAATAATTTCCATGTTGTATCACGACAATAGGGGGTATTCCTTTTGGTCTCATAACCGCTAATACCGTTCCGTTAAAAACAGCTCGCGCCTTGGCTCCCTTATTTGTTGCAATTCGTATTCCATTACTTTGAATTGTGGCGGTTCTAACCACAGGATGAGGTTGAGTACCATAACCCATTTTCTTGACCCCTCTTTCTACGGGCCAAGGTAATTTGCCTTTATTTGATGTAAAGCTAGCTGCCAATGCCTTATTCTCAGGCGTCATGGCAAAACTTCCAGAAGTGCTTGATTTCCCAGCCTTGGTATTGGAACTCGCCATAGCGTCTCGAATCAACTTTTCGATTTGCCTGTCTATTCTACTGGCTTCGCGTTGCTTGGTTTTTATTTGTGAACTATACTTGCTTAAATTCTTCTTGATGCTTTTCATTAAAGCCTCATGCTGCTTCATCTCGTTTTCCAATTCTTTCTTGGCTATCCGATTTTCTGCTATAAGTTTTTCCTTGTCTTTCTTCTGCACAAGTAATTGATTGTTGACTTCCTGAAGTTTGAAGGTCTTTGCCTTAATGTCTTCGCCTTGTTGCTTTTGATACTTAGCATATTGCTTGATGTATTGCAATCTTTTATACGCTTGCTGGAAGTTTGTCGAAGACATTAAAAACATTACTCGGCTTTGCTCAGACTTGCTTTTATAGGACTTTACAACCATTGCAGCATAATCTTCCTTGAGTTGCTTTAACTCGTCTCTCAAACTACTAATGGTATTCTGGTTTGTATTGATCTCTCTCGTAAGAAGATTGGCTTGTTGGTTCGTGACCTTAATTAGGTTTTTGCGAACACTTACTTTATAGTTCAGGTCTTCAATGGCTGTGAGTTCAGACTTTTGTTTTTTCTTATCACTATACAATAAGTTGTTGATTTGCCGTATCTCTCTTAGGATTTCTTGACGCCGTTGTTCGAGTTGCTCTTTCTTTGAGTTCTGTGCAAACGATACAGTTCCTACGATAAGAAACAGTAGCAGGACAATTGAAGTTCTTATGCTATTGGTTTTGATCATTTAAGGATTATTTCATCATAGCCTGACGGAATACGAAATGGGAATCGCAAGTCTTCATTCAAAGAAACAGAACGGTATTCCATATCGATAATTGTCTCATCACCAGAATCCAATGCGATGATCTTAACCACTTCTGGTAATTTTTGCTTCTCCACTTCCTGGTATTTTAAATAATCCACTTGAAGCATTCTATTTTCATCAATCTGTGAAATCTGCTGCGAGTCCATCTTGAAATGATTTGGATTCAATAAGAAGAAAATCTCGAACAAAGCAAGTTGTTCTTCGGGCTGTATAACATACGAATGCTCGTGGGTTGATGCTTTATAGGACCCTTTGTTTAAATCGTAGATCGCTTCCCCAATCAACAGGTTCTGTACTTTATCAAAGTCCAACTCCGTACCAAGCAGATCACTCAACAATCTGAAATCTCCATCGAAATATTGATTGTTCAATTTATCATAAAAACTCACCTTATTGGGAGTGATTTTAACTCTGGCGACACTTAATGGCCCATTGAGCCAAATAACCTTACCCTTCTCCATTCTTAAATTAACACCTACGCCTTTTGAACTACCATCCCTCGTGTAATCGATCTTGACCCGCGATTGAAGCGTCTTGAAATTAGCCTTGCTTCGGTTACTCTGTTTAATTATTTGTTTAGCTGTTAATCCTTCATTCAATTCTCCTGAAGACGAAATACTATTGGTGGACCTACAGCCCACTATTAAAAGCATTCCAAATAATAGTGCGGAAAAAATAATTTTAGTTAATGATCTAGGGCTCATATATTAATTTTTACTCATTATGTCTTTTGCCTTTTTAGCGTAGCTCTCTGCTTTCACAGTATTATTATCCTGTCTATAGGATTCGCTTAATTGGCTATAGAAATCCGACGTCATTTTGGTGTCATCTATGATATAGTCTAACCCAGTCTCTAATATTTCAATGGCTTCTTGTCCACGTTTCAATTCATTCAAGGCAACACCATTAATAAGATACAAAACAGGTTGCGCTGGATAATTCTCAATAGCTTCTGCACTTTCAGTTACAGCCTTTTCATAATCTTTAGTATCGATCAGCAACAATAAAACGTTTCTTAAGACCCCAAAATTGTCCGGCTCAGCCTTTAGAGCATCCTGATAATATTCCAAGGCTTTTTTCTTATCTCCTTTTCTGAAATAATATTCGCCCAGTTCTGCATTGGTCTTGGCGCTTTCATATTCACTGACATCGGAGGTTACTTCCAGAAGGTCGTCCTCGTATTGTGGGTTGGCACCAACGAACTTGATAAAATCTTTCAGGACCTTGAACTTGGCTTCCGCCTTGATCTTATTACTCTTCAAAACTATTTTCATAGACTCAATGGCCTTATCGGCTTCATTATCATCTAAATAGAATTTGTACAACGCCATATGTACCAATTGTGAATTCGGATTGACCTCCAATAATTTTTTTGCCGTTTCAAATGCTTTTGTCGTATCTCCACTTTCGCTGTACCTATAAATAAGTGCCAAGTAATTTGTTTCAGCATCAGGATTGCTTTCTACACGTTCTTCTAAGTTCTTAATTTGATCTTTTTTCCGTCCCGTGGCAGCATAGATCTGGTTACGCATACGATCGCGCGTTGGAGATATTCCAATGGTCTTGTCTAACTCGTCTAAGATTTTTAAGGCATCATCATATTTCTTGATCTGCAGGTACAATCCGGCTAGATCTTCTTTATAATCCGGGTGATAACTAACCAATTGTTTAACTGTCTTAATGGCTTTTGATAAATTTTTTTGTTGAATATAAACGCCGTACAATTCATCTAAAAACCACTCATTTGATGGTTCTTTATTCACTGCTTTCTTCAGTGCATCTTCTGCATTACCAAAGTTTTTAAGTGCCACATAATTCTTGCCCAATTCGTAATATAACACGCCTTTTGAATCGTCTATCTCTATACACTCTAGAAGTGCTGCTATAGCGCGGTCATAATTTTCAATACCTTTCTGTTTAAGTGCCTCGAAGAAAAATTCTTGATATTCATCGGTAACATTCCCAAGGTCGTCCTCGGCAACATCCTCTTCTCCCTGAGACATAGCTTGATTAGGAATGAGAATCATTCCTAGGATGAAAACAAGTATTTTGAAACTATTTTTCATATTAATGAGATACTATACTGATAGCTATGTGGAACACTCTTGGCGACGATTGTATATATCATTATAGTAACAATAGTTGTTCCAAAAGCAATACATGAATTGTTCTGAGATTCCTGCCTGAGCAGGAATTTATTCCAAAACAGAATAATCACCGATGCTAATGCTCTTGAAGTTTCCATCGTAAGTCACGTGATTCCCGATCATAGCATTCTCTAAATTAGCGTTTTTAATCGTTGTATTGGTCTGGATTAAGCTATTTTTAACGGATGCATTCTCTATAACACACTGATCTCCAATAGACACATTTGGTCCAATTTGAGCATTTTTCAACACTACATTTTCCCCGATGAAACAAGGTTCAATAATGTTCGAGTTTTCTTTTTTTACGGAAGAGGCAATTAATTGCTCTTCCCCTTCTTGCATCAAGAATTCTAGCATCTTGGTATTGGTATCGACAGCAACCTCCTTGTTACCGCAATCCATCCATTCGTCAACTGTTCCTGTCTTGAATATCCGTCCTTCTGCCATCATCCGCTTGATACCATCATTTATTTGGTATTCACCACCATTCATGATGTTTTCATCAAGTACTTCTTGAAGTTTCTCCTTTAGCATAGCAACATCCTTAAAATAATAAATGCCTATTACTGCTTGATCGGACACAAAAGTCTTTGGTTTTTCAACGAGTTCTATGATCTCGTTGTTGTCATTTAGCTTTACAACACCATAAGCTTCCGGATTTGTCACTTTAAAAGTCCAAATAACACTGTCTGCCTGGTTGTCAAGTTCGAAGTCTGCTCTAAACAAGGCATCTGCATAGGCAATCACCGCAGGTCCAGACAAAGAAGGCTCAGCGCTCATTATTGCGTGTCCTGTGCCTAAAGGTTGGTCTTGACGATAAATGGATGCTTTTGCTCCAATGTCATTTGCCAATTTTTTTAAACTATTAACCACATCATCACCAAACCAAGCTGGGTCGCCAAGAACAAACGCTACTTCTTCAATAGGTTGTTTCAAAACTTTAGCAATATCTTTCACTAATCGATGAACAATGGGATGGCCAGCAACTGGGATTAATGGTTTAGGGACTGTCAAACTATGAGGGCGAAGACGTGATCCTCGTCCTGCCATGGGTACTATTATTTTCATATTATTGCCACGCCTTTAGCGTGGTATCTTTTAATTAAACTTCTATGTTTTTATTTGCTATGAGATTCCTGTCTTCTTCGGGATTTATTTAACACCTGTGCTTCCAAAACCACCTTCACCTCTGGACGTTTCGGAGAGCTTTTCTGTATCTATCCATTCGGCACGTTCATGTCTAGCAATCACTAACTGTGCAATACGTTCTCCATTTTCAATGATAAATTCTTCATTTGATAGGTTGACCAAAATAACTCCAATTTCTCCTCTATAATCAGCATCTACTGTTCCTGGAGCATTGAGTACGGTAATGCCTTTCTTGGCTGCTAAACCACTTCTAGGTCGCACTTGTGCTTCGTATCCAATAGGTAATTCAATATATAAACCTGTTTTTACAATGGTTCTTTCTAGTGGTTTAAGAACAACTGCTTCAGTTAAGTGCGCTCTAAGGTCCATTCCTGCTGAAGCAATAGTTTCATAATTTGGTAAATCGTGTGATGATTTGTTGATGATTTTTATGTTCATTCTATTTTTTCAATAGTTGTTTCAATTCATTTTTCTCAAGTAAATATACAACGGCCATGAATACGAGCAGCATTGGGATGCCCACTGCATAATTCTCCCTGAAATAATAAAACGAAATTACCGAAAATGCAATGGAAAGTAGCAAATACAATCCTATTTTCTTTAGATTATAGGGTATTGGATAATATTTTCTTCCGTAGTAATACGACAATAACATCATACTAGCATATGCCACTAGTAAAGCGATAGCAGAGCCTTTGTAATCCATGATAGGTATGAGCCACAAATTCAATACAATGGTAATGATCGCTCCAAACACTGAAATGTAGGCGCCAAATTTAGTCCTATCAGTTACTTTATACCAGACCGATAGATTTTGGTAGATTCCAAAACAAAGATGCGCTAACAATACTATTGGCACGATCCACATTGCTTCCCAATAGGCATCGCTCCTTATGATGATCGGTTTTAAGAAATCTGCAAATACTACAACTCCAAGTAATATTGTGCTTCCAAAGATCACGAAGTACTCTAAAATTCTTGCATAGTTCTTTTGAGGCTCGACACTTTTGGAATGGCTAAAGAAATAAGGTTCGATACCTAATCTGTATGCTGTTGCGAATAGCGTCATAAATAATGCCAGTTTATAACACGCTGCAAACATCCCTATCTTTTCTTCAGCAATATCTTGTGGCAATAAATAATCCATCATTATTCTATTGAAACTTTCATTAATTGAAAAAGCAAGGCCTGCAATTAACACAGGAAATGCGTATCGCATCATTGATTTCCATAGTTTTAGAGTGAATTTATATTTCACCTTAAAATAAAATGGCAGCATTAATAATAAGGTTATTGCACTCGCAACTAGAATTGAAATGAATATATAATTGATCTGGAAATGCGGAACATAAATCGACTCTAAGATTGAATTGTCCTTTGATAAGTCTTTGAGCCAGAGAAGGAAGAATAGATTCAATCCCATGTTCACGATTACATTAGTAATCTTGATTGCCGCATATTTATTAGGTTTCTCTTTAGCTCTCAGCCAAGCAAAAGGGATTATTACTAAGGCATCTAACAATAATATCCACAAGACAAGCTTGATGTATTGCAACTCCACGCCTATACCATTGGCTATTTGTTCTTGCAGTAAAAAGGCTATGACAAAGAAAATAAAAGAGGATGCGATCAAGGAAATAGTGGAAGTGCTAATAACTTTTTCATGGTCCTTTTCTTTATTGAAAAACCTAAAAAAAGCGGTTTCCATACCATAAGCTAAAACAACATTGAAAATAATGACCCATGAAAATACGATGGAAACCTTGCCATAATCCGCTACTGAATCTAACACCCCAGGGGTTGTGTATAAAGGTACTAACAAAAAGGTCAACATTCTTGGTAAGACAGTAGCCAAACCATAAATAAATGTCTGTTTAAATAGTTTTTGAAGTGCGCTCAATCGAGGTTTGATTTACGATGCTAAATTTACGTTTTTAGCAAACGCTTTACAAAAATAACTTATTGCTTGTTCGACGCTGCGCTTGGATAGGGAATAGAAACCTTTTCTACGATGTTCTCGATCTTGAAATACTTCGTCTTTGCACCCACTTTATAGCTGACAACACACTCATCATCTTTTAACTCAAAAGGAATGCCTTCTTCACCCATAGGTGTTTTATTGCCATATTCTTCCTTTCTATTACCACTCATGACAAGGTCTTGGTTCTTATTCGCTTCTGAAATAAATCGACCTACATAAACTATTGTTTTATCCTCAATGATTTGCAATTTAGCAGACTTCCCTCTAAAATAAACCGAATCCAAACGCGTATTGTCGTACGTTTTTATATTGGTAGGAATAAAAATATTGATTCCTGCGCCACCACCTCTAACTCCAGCAACCCAGCTTTGACAATACACTTCTTTTAACTGCATTGGCGCCTGGTCCTGCAATTTCTTTTGACTTGAACATTGCGAAAAACTAAACATGATCAATGGTAGTATTATTAACGTTATGCTGTTTCTAATAGTCATCATATTACTTGATTTAAAAATATAAAGATAGTAAATCAATAGCTATGCCATATAAATTAATAAGCCCCACAAAAGTGAGGCTTAATATGAGTTAGTCTAGTATAGTCATGAATTATTCAAGGCTTTTACACAAATAATAATTTGGCTGCGCCTAATTATTGAGTGCCTCGCGTATAAAGTAATTTGGCTGCGCCTAATTATTTAGTGCTTCCGCAC